>LJCR01002827.1 GCA_001399705.1 Kouleothrix aurantiaca | reverse complement strand
GGCTTGGCGATCGGCCTGAGCGTCGCGCTGCCGCCACTGCTCTTGCTGCTGGCGCAGCAGGTGCGGTTGCCGTGGGGCGCGCCTACAACCTGGGGCTATGTGCTGCTGTGCACACTTGCCTGGGCTGCGTTGGCCGTGCGCGATGCGCGGCGCGAGCGAATGCCCCTGGCCGTAGACGCGCCGAGTCTGGTGCTGTTTGGCATCGCGCTGGCCGGCTTGCTGGTGCGGCTGTATGCCGTGCGCGATGTGCCAGTTGGCCTGCTGGGCGATTCGTACCAGCACACGCTGATGGCGCAGCTGCTGGTCGATCACCAGGGCTTGTTTCAGTCGTGGCAGCCCTACGCCGCGCTGAAGACCTTCACCTACCACTTCGGCTTTCACGCCAACGTCGCCTTCACCCACTACCTCACTGGCGTTGATGTGCCGCGCAGCCTGGTGCTGGCCGGGCAGGTGCTGAACGCCCTGACAATCCCGTTGGTTTTCACGCTGCTGCGGGCGCTGGGCGGCTCGCGCTGGGCGGGTGTATGGGCCGCGCTGGTGGTGGGCTTTGTGGGCAACATGCCGGCCTTCTTTGTGAACTGGGGCCGCTACACGCAGCTGGCCGGGCAGCTTGTGCTGATGGCGCTGGTGGTGTGCTGGGTGGCGCTCGCGCAGTATCAAGAACCAAAAACCAAGAACCTAGAATCGCATGTTGAGCGTCGCGGCTTCCGGGCTTCGCTGCGCGGCTTGCCGTACCGGCTGGCGCTGCTGGCCGCGCTCGTCACCGCCGGGATGATGCTCACGCACTACCTCGTCACGGTGCTGGCCGCGCTGTTTGTGCTGGGC
>LJCR01002826.1 GCA_001399705.1 Kouleothrix aurantiaca | reverse complement strand
CAGCAACACCACTGACTCGAACGGCACGGTGTCGTTCAGCTTGCCTGCTGGCAGCTACACCGTGTGTGAGACGCTCAAGAGCGGCTGGACGAACACCGACCCAAGCGATGGCAGCGGCTGCAAGCCCGCAACGGTGACGGCTGGCGGCACATCAAGTGTGCTGCTGGGCAACGCCGCCAACGCTCCGGCCACCTGCAAGGTCTATGGTGTGAACGAAGTCAACAGCTCCGACGACCAGTTCTTCACCATGACTGTTGGCAGCGGCGCGCCGACCTTCAGCAACCTGGGTGGCGTGGCCAAGGGCTACAACATCGAGTCGCTGGCGCTGCACCCCGCCACCGGCGTGCTCTACGCTGGCTCGGGCGACACTAACAAGTACAAGCAGCGCGCCGCGCTCTACACCGTCAACACCAGCACGGGCGCGCTGACATTTGTGGGCAGCACTGGCCTGAAAGAGCTGGAAGCGCTGTCGTTCAACCCGGCCACCAACGTGCTGTGGGGCTGGGGCTACGACAAGGGCCTGGTGACGATCAACACCAGCACTGGCGCGGCCACCGTGGTGTATGCGTCGAAAATGGATGCCGAGGGCATGGCCTGGAGCCGGGATGGCAAGACGCTGTACATTGCAGAAAACAAGACCCTGTACAGCTACAACCCGGCCACCAAGAAGCTGACAAAGATCACCAGCAGTTTGCCGGGCAATGTCGAGGCGCTGAGCTTGCGGCCGGATGGCCTGCTGGCAATGGCGGTGGATAGCTCGAAGACGCTGTACGCCTACGATCCAGTGGCAAAGAAGGAGATCAAGGAGAAGCGGATCACCATGCCG
>LJCR01002825.1 GCA_001399705.1 Kouleothrix aurantiaca | reverse complement strand
GCTGCTCGATCAGGCAGCGAGCAGCGCGGGTGCGCCGCTCACCCAGGCCGAGATCGCCGCGCGCTTGGGCACCGCGCGTGAAATGATTGGTCGCTCGCTCAAATTATTCGAGGCGCAGGGCCTGATCCGCCTGGATCGCGGCGTGATCACGATCCTTGATCGTGCTGGCCTGGCCGAGCAGCACGCCGAATAAATCGCTTCCTGCTGCGCTTCTTCGCCCCTCCGCATTTCCTGCGTATTCTCGTGGCACCAATCCTGCAAATGTGTGCAGGCAGAGTGGCAGCGCACTTGTGCGGGTCACAGGCATTCACCAGCTGGGTTGAGAGGAACGGCTTTAGTGAATGCACCGATGTGCTCTTACGATGTAGTTGAGAGCAAGCATAACTGGAGGAGAATCATGGCGAAGACAATTGTTGGTTTGTTTGATACCTCGACTGAGGCGCAGAACGTCGTTCAGCAGCTTGTTGACGGCGGTTTCTCGCGCGATTCTATCAGTGTTCTCGCAAATAACCGCGACGGTTACACCCCCAGCGATACCACTGCCACCGCCGAAGGCGCGGGCGCGGGTGCCGTTGGCGGCGGTGTGCTTGGCGGCGTGCTTGGTCTGCTCGTCGGTGTAGGCGCGCTGGCCATCCCGGGCATTGGCCCGGTGCTGGCGGCTGGCCCGCTGGCGGCTGCGCTTGGCGCAGCTGGCGCGAGCACTCTGGTCGGCGCGGGCATTGGCGCGGCGGCTGGCGGCATTATTGGCGCGCTGGTCGGCGCGGGCATTCCTGAAGAAGATGCCGGCTTTTACGCCGAGGGCGTGCGCCGCGGCGGCACCCTGGTGAT
>LJCR01002822.1 GCA_001399705.1 Kouleothrix aurantiaca | reverse complement strand
GCCCAATCTTCAGGATGGCGCGGTCGGTGATTGCCTCGGGCAGGTACTGGCTGGTCAGGCCGTGCTTGGCGTCGATCGCGTGCACGCCGATGATGACCTTGTCGGCGCGCAGCTCGGCCAGCGCCTGCTCGGTGATGTGCCCGATCATTGAGAGCTCGGCGCGGCGCAGCTGCCCGCCCAGGCTGATCACCGTGGCGTCGGGCGAGTCGGCCATGAGGTTGAGCACCATCAGCGAGTTAGTGATTACGGTGAGGTTCTTGTGCGCCAGCAGGTTACGCGCCACTTCCAGCACCGTTGTGCCGTTGCCCAGGAAGACGGTGTCGCCGTCGGCAATCAGCTCGGCGGTGGCGTGCCCGATGCGCTGCTTCTCATCCAGCTGATCGGCGATCCGGCTGACAACCGGCAGCTCGGGCGGGGCCTGGCGAATCGGGATCGCGCCGCCATGCACGCGCTGGATCTTGCCGCGCTCGGCCAGCGCGTCGAGGTCGCGGCGCGCGGTGGCCGGGCTGACGGAGAAGTAATCGCAGATCTGCGCGACCGTGACGCGCTGGCGCTGCTCGATGAAGTGCAGCAGATGCGTCTGGCGTTCCACGCTGGAGATCAGTTGTTCGGCCCCCCGCTCCATGGTTGCCCCTTCCTGCGCGTGTTCAGGCCAATTTCATGCGGTAGTCGATCGATTGTGGCGGCGGGTAGCGCTGCTCGGCGGCGGCACGCAGCGCGTCGTCGAGTGGCTGGCCCGATTCGGCGGCCATGCGCCGCGCCCACAGCTCGAACCACAGGTCGGTGAGCTCGGTTTCGCCTTCGCGAATGTCGGCGTATTCGTGCCCC
>LJCR01002823.1 GCA_001399705.1 Kouleothrix aurantiaca | reverse complement strand
TGCAGGTGCGTCGCGGCAATCACGGCGCCGCCGCCAATCAGGGCGACGCGCAGCGGTTCGGGCATGGCTGTGTTCCTTTTCGTGGCGGTTGTGTGCGGGCTAGTGTAGCACGGTTTGGGGGCCGAGTTTTGAGTGCTGAGTGTTGAATGTTGAGTTGGCAGGTTGAAAGTTTACAGGTTTCAGGTTCGCCTGTTTCAGGTTTCGTGCTCAATCCCAAAACCCCAGACCCTAAACCCTCGGCCGGTGCTCATACCTTCAAATCTTCGTGTCTTCGTGCCTTCGTGGTTGCGTGCTTCCGTACTTCTGTCTGGAATAAACTGGCAAGTGGCCGCGCCCTTCGATACGCGGCTACGCCGCTACTCAGGACGCTATCTTTTTCACACAAACCTCCGTGCCTCTGTGCCTCAGTGATGAACTTTTTGGCCGCCCAATCTCGGCGCTCTTTGCGTCCTTTGCGGTTAAAAACTATCTGCTCGTCGCTCGACGCAACCTGCCAACCTGCAACTTTCACACCGGAAAACGTACACCTGCCCGCCGGTCTTGTGGTATCGTAGCGCATCCATTCGAGAAGAGGCGAGGGAGCAGCATGGAACCACGAATCCGCGTCGCCGTTGTGGGCGGCGGCATTGGGCGGCAGCACGTCGAGGCATATCGCGCGCTGAACGAATATTTCGACCTGCGGGCAATCTGCGATCTCGACGCGGCGCGCGCGCAGGAGATCGCGCACACCTACGAGATTCCGCGCACGTTTGCCAGCCTCGATGAGCTGTGCGCGCAGCCCGACATCGACGTGATCGACCTCTGCACGCCGCCGTTTCTGCATTTCGC
>LJCR01002824.1 GCA_001399705.1 Kouleothrix aurantiaca | reverse complement strand
CGGGTACGCTCACCACCAACGGCGAGCAGCGCGAGATTGTGTTCGACGTAGCGCGCGGCCTGCTGTTTGTGTACAGCCTGGGGCTGAGTGAGGATGAGCTACTGCGCGTGGCGGCGTCGCTCCAGCCGGCGGATGTAAACACCCTGCGCGCGCTGGCCGCGCCGAAGTAGCTAGTACAGCTCGTTGAAGTTCGCTTCTGGTTTCCCAGACGAAGGACGAGGGACGAATGACCAAATTGGCTTCGTCCTTCATCCTCGTCTTTGGCCAGAACCAGCAACGGATTTCCCCCATCCCCTATCTCCCATCCTCCATCCCCGGATTACGGCTGGAGGCGGAAGCGCACCTCGGCGGCGGTGTACTGGCCGCCGTTCAGGTTGGTGACGGTGACGGTGTTGGCAGTGAAGCCGCCCGACGCGTCGGGCGGCTTCACTGCCAACACCGTCACCGTCACCAACCTGAACGGCGGCCAGTACACCGCCGCCGAGGTGCGCTTCCGCCTCCAGCCGTAATCCGGGGATGGAGGATGGGAGATAGGGGATGGGGGAAATCCGTTGCTGGTTCTGGCCAAAGACGAGGATGAAGGACGAAGCCAATTTGGTCATTCGTCCCTCGTCCTTCGTCTGGGAAACCAGAAGCGAACTTCAACGAGCTGTACTAGCTACTTCGGCGCGGCCAGCGCGCGCAGGGTGTTTACATCCGCCGGCTGGAGCGACGCCGCCACGCGCAGTAGCTCATCCTCACTCAGCCCCAGGCTGTACACAAACAGCAGGCCGCGCGCTACGTCGAACACAATCTCGCGCTGCTCGCCGTTGGTGGTGAGCGTACCCG
>LJCR01002821.1 GCA_001399705.1 Kouleothrix aurantiaca | reverse complement strand
GAACATGGCCGCACCGCGCTGGCCGCCGCACGCCAACACGCGCCCAGCCTCATCCTGCTCGACGTGATGATGCCCGAGATGGATGGATTCGCCACCCTCGACGCGCTCCAGGCCGACCCGGCGACGCGCGATATTCCGGTGGTCATTCTTACTGCCCAGTCGCTGGGCGAGGCCGAGATCGAGCGCTGCAACCGCGGCGTCGCGACCCTGCTGAACAAAGGGCTGTTCGACTCGCTTGAGACGCTGGAGCGCATCGAGCGCGTGCTGGCGCACCAGCGCACGCTGGGCGGGCCAACCCAGCGGCTGGTGCGCCGCGCCATGGTCTTTGTGCACGAGCACTACGCCGCGCCGCTGCGGCGCGAGCAGATCGCCGCCCACGTTGGCGTCAGCGCCGACTACCTGGCCGATTGCTTTCGGCAGGAGCTGGGCATCACGCCTACCAGCTACCTGCATCGCTACCGCATCCACCAGGCCCGCGAGCTGCTCACCGGCAGCGACATGAGCATCGCCGCCATCGCGCTGGCGGTGGGCTTTTCCGAAAGCGCGCACTTCACCCGCACCTTCCACCGCGAGGTTGGCATCTCGCCGCGCGCCTACCGGCGCGGCCTCACCGCCAAACGGCGCTAGGCAAACACCCCGAGAATATTCAAAAATACCCCGATTTTCATCAAGACATCTGCGGCCACCCCGGCTATACTCGTGCCATCCCTGCGGACTGTGCCTACCCGAATAGCGTTATCGCTGGTGCCCTTGTGCGGCCTGTGGCCTTTGGACGAGATCATGGCGTCTGTGAGCCATACACGTCTGTTGTGCATGCAGGCGGGGCTTT
>LJCR01002820.1 GCA_001399705.1 Kouleothrix aurantiaca | reverse complement strand
GCGTCCGTCTGCGCGCGCCGGCTTTCTGGTGTAATACCCACAGATACGCGACACGCAGAAAGCGCACATCATGAACACAACGCACTGGACTCCGCCCCCACCGTTGGCCTGCCCCTGGCAGTTCAAGCCGCTCAGCAGCGCAAAGACCCGCATGCAGCGCCTGCCCGACGGCCGCCTGGAGATGATGATCAAACACGATCTGCTGCGCGGCGTCACCCGCGAGATGCTGGCGTGGTGGTTCTGCCACATCGACGGCACGATGGAGTACATGGGCCAGATCGTTCCGCGCTACCGCGTCTGGCACCCGCGCGACCATATTTTCTACCGGGACGTGACGACCGCCGCAGATGGAACCGGCAGCGCCGGCACGCGCCGCCACATTGTCGAGGCGTTCGACCGCAAGCGGCGCTACCTGGTGAATATTATCGACCGCGTGGTGAAGCTCGACGAAACCGGCATTCTGCTCTCGACCGAGCAGGCTGGCCTTTCGCTCGGCGCGTTCCAAAGCCCACTCATCCCGCTTGGCGTCGAAGTTTCGACCCTGCAGCACGACTTCATTGCCGCGCCGCTCGGCACGCGCTACGAGTCGCGCATGATCGTTGGCCGCGACAGCTTGTTTGGCGAAGTGCTGCTAAACCGGCGGCTGCTGCCGTGGCTGGTGTTTCCGGAGGACATGGGCGCGGCCTGGCTGCGCCATAATGTCGAGGAAGTCGGCCACTTCGAGCGTTTTCTGCCGACTTTCTATGAACGCTGGCAGGCGGGCAAGGAGCGCGCCGAGGTGGTGTTTGGCAGCACGCCGCCTGAGTAATCTGATGCGAAAAGCAAAGGTA
>LJCR01000282.1 GCA_001399705.1 Kouleothrix aurantiaca | reverse complement strand
CCGCCGACCTGCATGCGGCCAATGTTGGCAAGGCGGTTGAGGGCGGCGCGATTGCCGTGGTTGCGCCGGGCACTGGCCTGGGCGAAGCGTTTCTTACCTACGAGAATGGCCGCTACCGCGCCCATCCGTCCGAAGGCGGCCACGCCTCCTTCGCGCCCAACGACCCGCAGCAGCTTGAACTGCTGCGCTACCTGCAGCAGCGTTTGGGCCACGTCAGCTGCGAGCGAGTATGCTCGGGCCTGGGCCTGCCGAATATCTATGCCTTTCTGAAAGACAGTGGCTTTGCCGAGGAGCCGAGCTGGCTGGCCGAAAAGCTGGCTGCCAGCAAAGACCACACGCCGGTGATTGTGGAATCTGCGCTCGACACCGCCCGCCCCTGCCCGCTGTGCATCACCACGCTACGCTTGTTTGTCGCCATCCTCGGCGCCGAAGCCGGCAACATGGCGCTGAAAGTCTTGTCGACCGGCGGCGTCTATATTGGCGGCGGCATCCCGCCACGCATTCTGCCCGTGCTCGAGCAGCAGGATTTCATGCAGGCCTTTCTCAACAAAGGCCGCTTTGCCGACATGCTTCAGCGCATGCCGGTCAATATTATTCTGAACCCCAAGGCGGCGCTGCTTGGCGCAGCCTCGTACGGCCTCGCCGCGTGGTAAACCAGATCATCTGCGCAATCTGCGTCATCTGTGGATAATTCTTGATAGCAGACGACATCAGGATTTGTTTCGTTGGCGATTCCTTCGTCAACGGCACCGGCGACGAAACCGCGCTTGGCTGGGTTGGCCGCGTCTGTGCGCTGGCATATGCGCATGGCTTCCCGATCACGTCCTACAACCTGGGCATTCGCCGCAACACCAGCGCCGATATTCTGGAGCGCTGGGAAAACGAGTGTTCCTTGCGCCTGCCCGCAGGCTGCGACAATCGCGTGGTGCTTTCGTGCGGCGTCAACGACAGCATGCTCGAAGACGGCGCGCTGCGCGTTGCGCCTGAGCAATCGCGTGCCAACGTTCACGCCATCCTGCGCGCCGCCAGCAGGTACCCATTGCTGATGGTTGGCCCGCCGCCAATGCCCGAAGATGCGCAGAACGAACAAATTTCCGCTCTCTCACGCGCCTTCGCCGACGAAGCTGCTGCGCTTGGCGTGCCATTCATCGAGCTGTTTTCTCCGCTGGTCGCGGATGCCGCGTACAAGCAAGAAGTTGCGAGCAATGATGGCGCGCATCCCCGCAGCAGCGGCTACACGAAAATCGCAAATATCATCGCATCATCGCCGAATTGGTGGTTTCACGCGCTTCTATAGCAGTTTGCAGTCGGCAGGATGCAGGAGGCAGTGATTTTTCCGCTTTACAAAGCGTTTATCGCCAGCACCTGAATAGTCAATCGTTCTGCAAACCGCTATAGAACATATCCTCATCCCCTATTCCTACGCCAACTCCGCCAGATTGTAAAACACCCGCCACGCGCGATACACCTCTACGTAGTCGCTGTGCGTGAACTGCACGCGCCGGTGGCCAGTGCGCTCGCTGCCCGGCATGAGCGCGGCCATCTCGGCCTGCCCGGTGTTCGCAAACTCGACGGCCAGGGTGTAAGGCGCGTCCCAGCGCAGCGGCGCGGGCAGATTGTTCAGGGCGGCCTGCGCGCCTTCACGCACAAGGCGGCGCGCCGAGGCCACGGGCAGGCAGCGCGCGGCGCTGCGGCTGTAGGCTTCTTTCACCTGCACGGTTGTGATCTCGCCAAGCAGCGCGCGGGCCTCGGCGCAGGCCAGCTGGTCGCCCGTCACCAGCACGACCGGCACGCCAAACACGCCCGCAAACGTCGCGTTGATGCCGATCTCGCCAACTTCGCGCTCATTCAGCCAGACATACTGAATCGCGTCGGTGTAGGTATGGTCAATTGAAGCGGGCGACGTGCCACTCATGGCGTGGTAGCCGACAAACATGGCCGCCGCGAACGAATCGTCCAGCCCTTGCACCATCGAAAAGGGCTTGGGCGAACCCGAGATAAGCTCGGCGGCCGGGTGCAGATCTTCGAGCCGCAGGTTGCGCATATTCCAGTGCGAATCGTTCACCACCACGCGGGTCGCGCCGGCCGCCAGCGCACCCTCGACGGCGGCATTCACCTCGCCCAGCATCAGCGCGCAGGCGCGATCGTACTCGCGCGCCCCCGGTTCGGTCTGCGCGCCGTGCACCACGCCCGAGATGCCTTCCATATCGGCAGAAATGTAGATATGCATAGTTGTTTGCTCGTATCCATCGGCTCCATGGAAGCCTTATCATACCATATAGCCAAACTATACTTTACGCGGTTTCCCTGCAAAGAAATAATAGCAACAGTTGGGCTTGACAAAATGGGGGAGGGAGTATTATATCCATGTCCTCAATAGTATAGTAATATATCGAATACTTAACACCATTGTCTTCATTGCCAAATGTGTGTTACAAGGCAATATTGTGCCTAAAGCCTGTACCTCGTTGCGCGCGAACGAGATATGCTGGCATAGTCACAATATGCCTTAAACATGCAATTTGCTCGAATACATTGGATTTAGGTATTTACGAAACACAAAACATTAGAGCGGATAGAATTACTATACTCTCATTGTTGGACTCAATCATCTAAACATGAATGGAGGCTACCATGCGAAGACGAATCACCTTAATCGTCGTCGGATGTCTACTTGCGCTCTCCACTTTTACATCAGTCGGTGCATTTACGCTCGCCGATGGTTCATCTGGCTCATCCTCATTAGTCGGTAAGAAAAACACCGTAACCCAACGTGCTTGGGCAACAGCAACGACAACTGTGAGTGGAGGGCAAACATCTTGGCAGTTGGGGGTGACATCCACATTGTCTGGTAGTGGAGGTAATTCCGCAAGTAAGACCACGACAAGCGGTTCGATTTCTGTAGACTCACCTGCGGGCTTCTGCATTGGCAGTCCGTGTGGTCTTACATTCACTAGTTTCCATACCTGGGATGGAAATTGGAATGGAAGCAAGCACTACCAGAACAGTAACACGCGAAGTATTTAGTCACCTGCTATTTCTTACAGCGGTTTGCATATATTCAATCCCTGCTTTGTCGCTAGGGAGCGTGTCGTAGGGAGAAAATGCAACTTCTTTATACCCCCTGATGAGTGCAAACTGCTATAACTGATCAGGGCATGGTTTCGAAGCAGAACATCCATGCCCTGATCTAGTAGCGATAGTATATTTTTTCAAATAGTGTGAGGCCAAAAAGTGCGTAGATTCCTTCTATTCTTTGTTGTGCTGCTTGTCTCATGCTCCGCTGAGGCTAACCCACCAATACAAAGCGATACTCTTGTTACAGAAATACCAAAGTCCAAGACAATAATCACATTTGCGGCCAAGGACGACGAAAAATCGCAATACCAGCCAATTATTTCGGCATTTAACACGCAATTCCAAGATGTCCAGGTTCACTGCATTGCAATTGATCCAAGTCAGGATATTCAGCAGATCGCGTACCATTCTGACACTGCGGTGGTATCGGCAGTTGAAGCGTCGCTGCTTGAAGCTGGATATCTGCGCAATTTAATACCGCTGATGGATGCAGATACTGCGTTTGATTTAGATGATTTTCACCCCGAGACGTTCCAAACCGTTGTGAAAGACGGCAGTCACTTCCTTCTTCCAGCAACGCTCTCGGTTCCAACCATATCGTATAACAAAGGACTTTTCGCGCAAACAGGAGGAGATGTTTCCACACTCACGTGGCGTAATTTATTAAATACTGCCGCAAATGTTGTGAAACAGCGTGGCGCATCGCACCACCTTTACGGATTTTTCGATGATCAGGGCGGGCTTGATAGCGTGCTTGGCCTCCTTCATGAAGCAGATTTCTTCACACAATCAAGCGAATCACAGCAGCTTGATCGCCCCGAAGTGGTGGCAGCACTCAAGCACGTTGCAGCCTACGTTCAGAGCGGCGCAATCTACGCGCCGCAATCTGCGCCAGAGCAGCCAATTGATCAGCTTATTCGGGATGGGCAACTGGCTGCGTGGCCAACGCAGGCCGTGCCCGCTGACACCGACCTCGGTTCAACAGAAGCGTTGGGCACCATAGCAATGCCACCCTTTCCCGGTGGTAGATGGATGGTCGAAACAGGCTACATCATGAGCAACGGTACGCAGCACGCTGAAGAAGCCTGGCGCTGGCTCTCGTTCCTTAGCCGTTACCCAAGCAGCACAGTGAGTCCGGCCAGTCTTGCGCACGTCCCGGCCCGCCGATCAATGATCAAAGATGCCGCCTTTTGGGAGAAGTTACCTGCCGATCAACAGGTAATCGCACAAACACTCATGGCTCAAGAACAGCCCATGCACGCATCCCGGCCTGACGCTGCGATGCTTATCGGCCTTCAGGAAGCCCTGCTTGCCATCCTGAAGGATCATCGGTCAGTTGAGCAGGCAGTGCGCAGGGCCCAGCAAACCCTTGACCTGCAACGCCTGGCGACGCCGCCGCCAGTGGCAACAGCCGCTCCGTTTACCGTCGCAACGCCAATCAGCATTGCAAGCGCACCAGAAGGCAGCACCAGCATTACATTTATGGCCAATCTTGGCCCGGCCGAAAATCAGCTTGCGCGTATCGCAGAAGCATTCAACCAGCAAAACGTTGGCGTTTTTGTCAGCATGGCCG
>LJCR01002819.1 GCA_001399705.1 Kouleothrix aurantiaca | reverse complement strand
GCATACACGTCAACCGACGGCGGAGCTATCTATCGATGGATAGAGAAAGGGATTAGATTGCGTCGTCGAGCAGCCCGCCGGCGCGTGCGGCGGCGATCGCTTCCACGCGATTGCGCGCGCCGAGCTTCCGGTAAATGTTGTGCATGTGCGTTTTGACCGTGCCGACGGTGAGCACAAGCTGCTCGGCGATTTCGGGGTTCGAACGACCAGCGGCGGCCAGCGCCAGCACTTCGCGTTCGCGCTCGGTGAGGGGTTCGGTTGGGGGCGTTGGAACAATTGGCGCAACGATTTGCCCAGGCTGTAGTGGCGTGTTTTCGAGCAACTGGTCCACGAATTCAGGCGCGCGGTCGCGCATTTCGCGCAGAAGCTCGGACAGCGCGGGCGCTGCGTCGAGAAACGGGCGGCGAATGTTTTCGGGCGCTGCTAGTTCCACTGCTTCGGCGAGGCTGACGCGCGCCGCCGCACCGTCGCGCAGTTCCTGCTCCGCCATCGCCTGCACAACCAATGCGCTTGCGAGGCGTCCGGCCCGTGCGGCGGCGCGCAACGCGGCGGCAAGCGGTCGCACCATGGCGAGCGCTCGGTCGGGCGAACCCTGCCGCAGCCGAATGCGGGCGGCGGTCAGCGTTGCAAAGTCGGTCGCGAGGTCTGGCGCATCTGCCTCGATCGGGAACTGCTCGGCCCAGCGCGCCGCCGCGCCCAGCGCGCCGCGTCGAAGCGTTCGGGCGCGGGGTAGAGCGCGGGCGAATGGTGCGTCATGTACGGGCTGAGCGTCACGGTTGCGCCAGCCGGCAGCGCGTAGGGGCCAAGCTGCGTGGCGCGGGTGGTGTAGCG
>LJCR01002818.1 GCA_001399705.1 Kouleothrix aurantiaca | reverse complement strand
CGAGAACCGCAGAACCGCAGAACCTGCAACCTGTAAACCTGCAACCTTCTAACTTTCAACTCGCAAACCTGCAACCTTCGAACCTACAAACCTGTAACCGAATACAAGGAGGAAGACAATGACGTCTGATCCACTCGACCTGCAAGGCATCGACTACATTGAGTTCTACGTCTCGAACGCGCGTCAGGCGGCCCACTTCTACCGCACCGCGCTGGGCTTGCAGCCGGTTGCCTATGCCGGGCTCGAAACGGGAGTGCGCGACCGCGCCGCGTGGGTGCTGCAGCGCCGCAACATTCGCTTTGTGCTGAGCGCGCCCCTGCGCCCCGACCCGTCCGACCCGATTGCGATGCATGTCGCGCGCCACGGCGACGGCGTGCGCGACATTGCGCTGCGCGTGGCCGACGCGGAAGCCGCCTACAACGAGGCGCTGCGCCGTGGCGCGCAGAGCGTCCAGCCGCCCACCCCCGCCACCGACGAGCACGGCACGGTGGTAAAGGCCAGCATCGCCGCGTATGGCGACACGATCCACAGCTTTATTCAGCGCGACGGCTACGAGGGCGCGTTTATGCCCGGCTTCCGCCCGTTCGACACGCAATTGCCCACGCCCGACACTGGCCTGGCCGCGATCGACCATATTGTTGGCAATGTCGAGCTGGGCCGCATGGACGAGTGGGTTGGCTACTATCGCGACATCCTGGGCTTCAGGCAGATGATCCACTTCGACGATCAGGACATTTCGACCGAGTACTCGGCACTGATGAGCAAGGTGATGCAGAACGGCAGCGGGCGCATCAAGTTCCCGATCAACGAGCCGGCCGATGGTCGCCGCAAA
>LJCR01002817.1 GCA_001399705.1 Kouleothrix aurantiaca | reverse complement strand
GCGCGGGCAGGGCCGGGTCGGATGGTATGGCCTGGTCGGCATGAACCAGCGTGTGCGTGCAGAAGGTGCCAATGCCCAGCACCGGGTTGAGCACGTGCCCTTCCAGCGTGCGCATGCGCTTCTCGGCATTCAAGCTGGCGCTGCAGAAGTTCGGGCGGCCGGCGCGGCAGAAACGGCACTCGCCGCACGGCGCGCGCCACGCCAGGATCACATGGTCGCCCGGCTTGTGGCGCGTAACGCCCGGCCCAACCGCCTCGATCACGCCAGCGCCCTCGTGGCCGAGAAGAAATGGGAAGCCGTCGCTGCCGTATGTGCCGCTCTTCACCCCCAGGTCGGTGTGGCAAACACCGGAAGCCAGAATACGCACCAGCACTTCGTTCGGCCCCGGCTCGTCAATTGTAAACTCTTCGATTGATACCGGCGCGCCAGGGGTGCGGGCGATTGCTCCGCGAGCTTTGGTAGCCATGCGTGCTCCTTTGCGTGGTATGCTCCTTCGGCTGAGGCATCAGTATAGGGGAGACAGGCGGATGGAGCAAGTTCATGGAGGCATAGTCATAGCCATAAGCACCATGGTATACTGGCCCTAAATGGCCGACTTTAATCATACACACGCATATGAAAATTCTGCTGCTTGGCGACGACGGCCGCGCCCATGCGCTGGCCTGGAAACTCTTTAACAGCCCGCTGGTGAGCGGGCTGACCTGCGCGCCCGGCAAGGGCGGCACCGGCGCACTGGTGCCTTCCACCGAGCTTGCGCTGGCCGACGCGGCGGCTGTGGCGCGCTGGGCCTTCGACGAAGGCATCGACGTGATTGTGCCGGCCGGCACAATCA
>LJCR01002816.1 GCA_001399705.1 Kouleothrix aurantiaca | reverse complement strand
CTGTGTAATCTGTGTAATCTGTGGATAGATCTCGTTCTCTTTCCATCGTTGACATGGCCTTGGGTCGCGGTGCTGTGCTCTGGCGCGAGCATAGCGCGAGGGAGTTACATTTCAGTGCAGGCCTACTCGCCACGCCAGACGGGCGGGCGCTTTTCGAGAAACGCGCGAAAACCCTCGAAGCCATCGGCGCTGCTGAGGATTTCGCGCTGCAAGGCGGCTTCGCGGGCGAGCGCCTCGGCAAAGCTGCTGTCCTGCGCGTCGCGCACGGCGCGGCGGATGCGCGTGAGCGCGAGGGGAGCCTGCGCGGCCAGACGCGTGGCGTAGGCCGCCACCGACGCGGCGAAGTCCTCGGTTGGGTAGACGTAGCTGGCGAGGCCGATTGCGCGCGCCTCGTCGGCGGGCACACTTGCGCCGCTGTAGAACAGTTCGAGCGCGCGGCCCATGCCGATCAGGCGCGGCAGGTTCCATGTGCCGCCGCCATCGGGGATCAGGCCGACGCGGATGAACAGCTCGGCAAACTGGGCGCGCAGCGGGCTGCCAACCAAGCGGGGGAAGTAGCCATGCTCTCCTTGCTGCTGGCCGCGCTGATCGGCGCGCTGATCGGCCTTTCGCTGGGGATGCTTGGCGGCGGCGGCTCGATCTTGACTGTGCCGGCGCTGGTGTACCTGCTGGGCCAGAACCCGCACGGCGCGGTGGCGTCGTCGCTGGTGATTGTGGGCGCGAACGCCGTGCTCGGCGCAACGCTGCACCTGCGCGCCGGGCATGTGCGCCTGCGCTCGGCGCTGCTGTTTGGCGCGGCTGGCATGCTGGCGGCGTGTGCTGGCGCGCGCCTC
>LJCR01002815.1 GCA_001399705.1 Kouleothrix aurantiaca | reverse complement strand
GATTGCAGCTCGCTGCCTGAGCTATTGCTGGCCGAGCGCGCTGGGTTGCGCGGCGACGCGATCATGTTCACCTCGAATGACACGCCAATCGAGGAATTCCGGCTGGCGCGCGCGCTCGGCGCGGTGATCAACCTCGACGACATCGGGCATATCGCCTACCTTGCGGCGGGCGCGGGCCTGCCCGAGCTGCTGAGCTTCCGCTACAACCCCGGTGCTGAGCGCGCCGGCAACGCAATTATCGGCCACCCCGAAGAAGCCAAGTTTGGGCTGACGCGCGCGCAGCTGTTTCGAGCCTACGCCGAGGCGCAGGCGCATGGCGTGCGCCGCTTCGGGCTGCATGCCATGGTCGCCTCGAACGAGCTCGACCCGCAGTATTTTGTTGATACGGCGGCCATGCTGTTTGGGCTGGTGGGCGAACTGCACGAGCGGCTGGGCATCCGCTGCGAGTTCGTGAATATCGGTGGCGGCATTGGCATTCCCTACCGCCCCGAGCAGCAGCCGGTCGATCTGGCGCGGGTGTCGGATGGGATTCGCGCGGCCTACGAGGCGATGATTGCCGCGCGCGGGTTGGCCCCGCTGGTGCTGCTGATGGAGTGCGGGCGCGTCGTTACCGGGCCGTATGGCTACCTCGTCACGCGCGTGCGGCACATGAAAGAAGGCTACAAGCGCTTTGTTGGCACCGATGCCTGCATGGCGAACCTGATGCGGCCGGGCATGTATGGCGCGTACCACCATGTCAGCGTTGTGGGGAAAGAAGATATTCCCGCCGACACGCTGTACGATGTGACCGGCTCGCTGTGTGAGAACAACGACAAGTTTGCAATCGATCGGGC
>LJCR01002814.1 GCA_001399705.1 Kouleothrix aurantiaca | reverse complement strand
ACCAGGGGATTGGCGAGGGCGGCGCGGCAGTTGGCGCAACCAACCGGGCGGGCGGCTACACCGCAACGCGCTACCTGATCGAGCTGGGGCACCGGCGCATTGGGTTTATTACTGGCGCGATGGATGTGGGCTGCGCGGTCGATCGGCTGGAAGGCTACCGCGCGGCGCTGGCAGAGTTCGGCATTCCGGCCGACCCGGCGCTGGTGGCAGCTGGCAATTTCGCCCGGGAAACGGGTTTTGCCGGGGCGCGCACACTGCTGGATCTGCCGGACCCACCAACGGCAATTTTTGCATCGAACGACGAAATGGCGTTTGGGGTGATCGATGCCGCGCGCGACCGCGGCCTGCGCATTCCTGGCGATCTGTCGATCGTCGGCTTTGACGACATTCCGCCAGCCGCCAGCGTCTACCCGGCGCTGACGACGGTGCGCCAGCCGCTGGAGCAAATGGGCCGCGTGGCGACACAGATGCTGCTGCGCTTAATCAGCGACGAGCAGATCCGGCCCGAGCGCGCGGAGCTGCCAACCGAGCTGATTGTGCGCGAGTCGTGCCGGCCACTGGGAGACAGCAGCCGTTAGGCTCATTCGTTCAAGAAACCTGTAAACTGCTGCGGCTTGCCGCATTCCAATCCCTGAACCTGGCGATTCGGTTGCCTGCGCGTGCGTAGGTGGGTTTCGTGTTGCCTCGGTTCGGCTTACATTTCAATTGCTATATCGCGCTTTCGCCGCACGTTCCCGGTGGGCCCCCGGTAGCGGCTGGCGGAGTACGCTCGTTATTCCCATCGACTCGCAAAGGAGCAAGGCCATGAAGGCAAGATGGATCCGCGTCTCGCTG
>LJCR01002811.1 GCA_001399705.1 Kouleothrix aurantiaca | reverse complement strand
TTGATGTGGTGGACGAGAGCAACCTGCAGCGCCAGATTGTGCACGGCACCGGCACGCTGGGCGTGCGCAAAACCGAATCGGCGAAGCGCCGCCTGGCCGACCTGAACCCGAACGTCGAAGTGACCACCTACGAAACGCAAATTACGTCGGACAACGCGCTTGAGCTGATGCGCCCCTACGACGTGATTGTGGACGGCACCGACAACTTCCCGACGCGCTACCTGACCAACGACGCCAGCGTGATGCTCGGCAAGCCGAATGTCTACGGCTCGATCTTCCGCTTCGAGGGGCAGGCCACCGTCTTCTCGCCCAAGGATGGCGGGCCGTGCTACCGCTGCCTCTACCCCGAGCCGCCACCTCCCGGCCTGGTGCCGAGCTGCGCCGAGGGCGGCGTGCTGGGCGTGCTGCCGGGCGTGATCGGGACGATCCAGGCCACCGAGGCGATCAAGCTGCTGGCGGGGATTGGCGAAACGCTGGTGGGCCGGCTGATGCTCTACGATGCGCTGAATATGCGCTTCCGCGAGCTCAAGCTGCGCCGCAACCCGAACTGCCCAGTGTGTGGCGACCACCCGACCGTCACCGAGCTGATCGACTACGACCAGTTCTGCGGTATTTTCCCCGAGCCGGTGCAGACCGACACCACAGGCGAGATCACGCCGGCCGAAACGGCGGAGTGGCTGCAGCGCCCCGACGCGCCGTTCCTGCTCGACGTGCGCGAAGCCAACGAGTGGGAGATCGGCCACCTGCCCGGCGCGACGCGCATCTCGGTCAACGAGCTGCCCGACCACCTGAACGAGCTCGACACCGCGCGCGAGATGGTGGTGTACTGCCGCAGC
>LJCR01002813.1 GCA_001399705.1 Kouleothrix aurantiaca | reverse complement strand
AGATCGGGCTGAGCAGCGGCCAGGCGCGCCGCTTTCTGGTGGGCGACCCCTCGATTCAGCGTATTGATGTGCTGGCCGGCGCGATAGTAACGCGCCTGGCGCTGGCCGATCAGGCCGCCCGCGCCGGCGACACGCTGCTCGACGCCAGCAGCGCCGCGCTGCTGGCCGAAATGCTGCCCGCCCCGGAATGGCGCGAATCTGGCGGCGAGCGCTTTGCGGTGCTGCCAGCCGAGCTTGCCAGCCAGCTCAGCGTGCCCACAGCCCAGGAAAATATCGCGCTGCTGGCGCAGTTCGCCTACCTCAACACCCACGCCGAAGCCGCGCGGCCATTTCTGCTGCCGGCGGTGTTTGCGCGCCTGCACGCCGGCCTGAGCGAATTCGTCACCGAGCTGCGGCCGGTGGTGGCTCTGTTTGTGCGCTTCGGCGGGATCGACTACGACGCCGACCCCGAGGCCAGGAGCGCGTTCGAGCGCCTTTCCTACAGCAACAAGCGCCAGCACACGCTCGCAATCGAGGGCGCGAAATCGGCCGAAACGCGCCAGCGCCGCATCGAAAAGGCGATGAGCACATTACGCGCGGGCAAAAAAGAATGAAGTACGTGTTTCTGGCCTACAGCGACGATGCGCTGCTCGACGCGCTGCCGCCCGCCGAGCGCGTCGCGCTGTGCGATGCCTGCGCCGCCAACGACGAGGCGCTGCGGGCGAGCGGCCAGCTGCTTGCGGCGGAAAGCGTGCAGCGCGGCGAAATGGCGACCATGGTGCGCGTGCAGGGTGGCGCCGTTGAGATGGATGCTGGGCCGCACGCGCAAAGCCGCGAACAGCTCGTCGGCCTGTTTT
>LJCR01002812.1 GCA_001399705.1 Kouleothrix aurantiaca | reverse complement strand
CGCCCCGGTCGACGCGGACGCCCAGCGTTTCGGTGCCACCCGGCTCGGCAAGCGTGATCTTCACGGCGCGCTTGACCTGGCGGCGCAATGGCTGCTCGTCGCGCTGCCCAAGCGTGATGGCGGCGACCACGACTTTGCGCCCGGCTGGCTCCAGCTCAATCGTGGCGATTGGCGCGTCGGGGCGCGGGTTGGGCCAGGCCCACAGGTAGTAGTGCTGGGGCCAGCCCTGGTCGGTTTCGGCCTGGCGCTCGCCGGCATTGCCCCACGGACCGGCATCGCGAGTCAGCATCGAGTCTTGCTCGTCGGGCACCGCCAGAAACGGGTAGGCGCTCCACCACATGGGGATCGGCCCGATCTCGAAGCGCTCGCGGATGGGCAGGCGCACGGTTTCGCCGTCGGCGTAGCGAATCGTGTAGTGCGCCACCACCTCGCCCATCGGGCCATTGTCGAGCAGGCGCGAGTCGAGCAGGGCGTGCGCGAACAGGATGTGGCGCGCCGTAGCTTCGACCGGCACGCGCACTGCCTCTTGCGCGTCGGCAAAGCCCAAGCCCACAAAGCAGCGCGCCGGGTCGGGCTCCGCGCCGCCGATCAGGAAGGGCAGGCCATGCAGGGTGATGCTGCCGAGCAAGGGTGATTTCTTTTTCTCATACACGGCGGCGCCCACGCTGGCGAGCGTGCTCAGATCGAGCGGGGTGTAATCATTCATCTGCTGCTCCTTTGCTATGGATGCGGAAGGAGGAGGGGAAACGCAACCACGAAGACACGAAGGCGCGAAGAGCGAGAGCGAAGCAGGGCAAAGTCGCAAAATTCATCCGCAGATGACACAGATTACGCAG
>LJCR01002810.1 GCA_001399705.1 Kouleothrix aurantiaca | reverse complement strand
TCGCAATGTTGAGCTGGCTCGGCATTCGCTGGCGCGGCAGGTAAGCTACGAGATCATGGAAAAGAAAGAAAAGGACGGCGGATGCAATTCATCCGTCGTCCTTTGTGGTTGGTGGCTGTGGCGTTTAGCGCGCCAGCCGCGAGCGCAGACGTGTGATCGCGCGGCGGATGGACGAGATGCGCAGCAGGAGCAGCACTGCCAGGATCAGCCCGTAGAGCAGTGGCTCGCGAATGTCGGATTTCACCAGCCACACGAAGTGAATGACCGCCAGCAGCGCCACAAGATAGACCAGCCGATGAAGCTGCTTCCACCGTTTCCCCAGACGCTTCTGCCAGCCTTTGGTTGATGTTAGCGCCAGCGGCACCAGCAGCAGAAACGCCGCGAAACCCACCAGCACATAGCGCTTCTCGGCGATCGTCTGCTCAATCAAACCCCAGTCGAGGCCATAATCGAGGACGGCGAAGATCAGCAGGTGTAAACAGACGTAGAAAAACGCGTACAAGCCAAGCGGGCGACGCAGCGGCAGC
The DNA here is from genome assembly GCA_001399705.1 of Kouleothrix aurantiaca. Lineage (GTDB taxonomy): Bacteria > Chloroflexota > Chloroflexia > Chloroflexales > Roseiflexaceae > Kouleothrix > Kouleothrix aurantiaca. Next base: position 310 of record LJCR01002810.1, on the reverse strand, counting down.
ACGGCCTTCCAGCCCAGCACAATATTGAGCGGCGTGCACAGCAGCGAGAGCATGAGCAGGATGATCGCGGTTTTGCCGGTGCGGAAGGTTATTTCCTGAATTGGATTGGCGGTGAGATGGTTATGGTAGCCATCCCACAAGAGCAAAGCCAGCGGGATCAGCGCGCCAAGGTGCGTGGCGATACGCAGCCAGTCGGCCAGCGAGATGCCAAGCGGCGCGAAGCCAGCACGGGCCGGGCGAACGCGGGGTTTGCTTTCTTGCAGCGGCGTAGCAGACATGCCAGCTCCTGTTGTTGAGCGTTCTTCCATTT
>LJCR01000281.1 GCA_001399705.1 Kouleothrix aurantiaca | reverse complement strand
CTTTCGTATGTGCGGAACTTCGTCTTCGACCAGAGACCCTTCAATTTGAGCTTCGCCTTATACGTAAAGGTGTATGGGAACGGCACAACGCCCGACTGCAAAATCTTGGTTTTGCTCGTCACTTTGTACGGCTCGCCGCTCGTCTGGCCTACGCCGACCACGCCATCATACTTCACGCGAAGATCGATTTTGAACGCGCCGCTGGGATATGTGGTCGATTTTTGGCGATATACCTGGTTCCCCGAAAGCCGCACAAACTCGCCCGCGCCGCCAAGCGCGCACGGCACAAACACATCGACCGTACCAATGTCTTCTACCGTAGTTTGCTCGGTCTTTACCCCGCCCTTCTCGCTTGGCATGCTCGAATGCGCCATCGCCGGTCCCGCATTCAAAACAATTGCCAGAGCGATAGCCAGCAGCCCGGACATCAACGTCAACCGCTTCCCACGACCTATCATGGCCTCATCCCCCTTTTCTGATAGCCAATGAGTCTGGTGCCAACGATTGTGCTCGCAGCCACATGCCCCGCTCGCACTGGGGCGTATGGCTCTGGCAGCAGGATTGTGGCGAGCACAAGCTTCCTGTGCCACTGCTCGTATCGCGAAACACACTGTTTGGCACAATAACAAGGCAGGCGCATCAGCGTCAATTCAGTCAATGGTGTCGAGCACGAAGACACCGCCCGGGCAGCACAAACACGCTATGCGCGATGCAGAGCAACCCGTGAAGTCAATTGTCGCTTTTGCTGATGGTTTGATTATAGGCGAAAGAAGCTTCTGAATCCATAATAAAATTATTATGCTTATGTCATAGTACAGAGCGTATTATCACATAACATCCTGACTACAAACACGTGAACCACGCAGATCACATCGGGATGCTGTTCTCAGCCACTATTACAATTTTGTCATTTTTACCTTCTGCGCCCGTGCTCGGCGCATATGGTATGATTGGCACCAGATTGCCTGAGTAGTGTTATGGCACCGATGAGCACGAGCTATTGCGAATTTGCGCCCACGCACCCGCTGCACCGCGCCTACCACGACCACGAATATGGCTTCCCGCTGCGCGGCGATGCCGAACTCTTCGAGCGGCTCGCGCTGGAGATCAACCAGGCCGGGCTGTCGTGGCAGACGATTTTGCAGAAGAAGGATGGCTTTCACGCCGCGTTTGAGGGCTTTGCGATTGACCGGGTGGCCGCCTATGGCGATGCCGAGCAGGCACGGCTGCTGGCCGACGCAGGCATTGTGCGCAACCGCCTGAAGGTGCGCGCCGTGATCGAGAACGCGCGCCGCCTGCAGGACATTCGCGCGCAGCACGGCTCGTTCGCCGCCTGGCTCGACGCGCACCACCCGCTCACGCGCGCCGAGTGGCAGAAGCTCTTCAAGAAGACATTTGTGTTCACCGGCGGCGAGATCGTCGGCGAATTCCTGATGAGCACCGGCTACCTGCCCGGCGCGCACCAGCCCGACTGCCCGATCTACCCGGTGGTGCTGGCGCTCGATCCGCCCTGGCACCGTGCCGGCCTTTCGCTCTGATTGTGTGGAGAGCATAATGCACGCCCAGCCCCGCGTCGCAATCCGCTACTGCATCCAGTGCCGCTGGCTGCTGCGCGCCGCCTGGTACGCCCAGGAGCTGCTGACCAGCCTTGAAACCGAGCTGGGCGAGGTGGCGCTCGCGCCCGGCACCGGCGGCGTCTTCGAGGTGTATGTGGGCGAGGATTTGATCTGGTCGCGCGCCGAGCGCGGTCGCTTTCCCGACATCAAGGAGCTGAAGCAGCTTGTGCGCGACCACGTCGCGCCCGGCCAGTCGCTGGGCCACACCGACCGCGCCGCCCAGCATTCCGAGCCCAATGACAACGCCTGATCTGCCGCCCATTCCCGCGCGCCACAGCCGCGCCGGCGACGCGCTGGTGTACTGGGGGCTGGTACGCTCGGCGCTGTGGTCGCATTTCGACCGGGTGTGGATCAAGCTTGAAGGTGTGCCGCAGCAAGGCCCGCTGATCGTCTACATGAACCACCCCTCGTGGTGGGATGGCTACATGGCCTTTGTGCTGAACCGGGTGGTGCTGCGCAGCCGCTTCCAGGGCTTTGCAATGATGGAAGAGGCGCAGCTGCGGCGCTACCGCTTTTTCAGCTGGAGCGGCGCGTTTTCGGTGCACCGGCAGGATGCCCGCTCGGCCATGCGCTCGGTGGCGTATATCGCCCGCCTGCTGGCCGAGCGCCGCGCGCGCTGCCTGTATATCTTCCCGCAGGGCGAGATCACGCCGAACGACCGCCGCCCGCTCGAGATGTTTGGCGGCGTGGCGCACATTGTGCGGCGCTGCGGCGGTGCAACGCTCTGGCCCGTGGCCCTGCGCTACGAGTTTGGCGGCGAGCAGCGCCCCGAGGCGTTCATCCGCGCCGGCGCGCCGCACTACGCCCCCGCCACCAGCGACGCGCGCACCCTCACCGCCGAGCTGGGCGAGCGCCTGACCGCCGCCTGCGACCTTCTGCGCGCCGAATATATCGCGGGCGAGTTGGGCGGCTACCGCACCCTGCTGCGCGGCCGCGCCGGCGTCAACCGCGCCTTCGACGCCGCGCGCTTTCTGCCCGGCAAACAGCAGTAGCCAAGGTTTGCAGGCAGGATGGGTGGGAACGATAGCACACTATTTTGTATTGCAATCGCCATTCCCCATCTCCCATCCCCTAACCCCTGCGCTGAAAGCGCACTAGCGCGCCAGCCAAGCCGGCAACTCATCGAGCGAAGCGATTGTGGCATCGGGCGTGCGAGTGCTCCCCTCGGCGCTTGGCGCGCCGGGCCGCAGCAGCAGCACCGCCGCCATGCCTGCGCCGTGCGCGCCATCCACATCGCGAAACGGGTTATCGCCCACGTACACCGCGCGCTCGGGCGGCACGCCCGCCGCCACGCTGCAGGCGCTGCTGGCCGACCCGGAGGCGCTCGTGCTTGATACCTCACTGCGCCGCGAAGAAGCCGACTACCAGGCCGCGCGCGCCCAAGCCGAGGCGAAACTGTGGGCACCCCTGCGCGGCTGGTTCCGCACAAGCCTGGCGCGCGTGCGGAACGGCCTGGTCGCCCGTGAAGACAGCCTGTTCCGCATGGAAGCTCTGACTGACGCCATTCGCCATCTGGCGCAAGCGCTGGGCGCGCAGCTCGCACGCGACGGCAAGATTGATGAAGCCGGCGATGTGTTCTTTCTGCTGGCCAGCGAGCTGGAAGCCGTCGGTGCGGGCACGCTCGACCCACGCGAGCGGATTGCGCGGCGCAAACGCGGCTACGCGGCCATCGTCGCGGCGCACGAGCGCGGGCAGCACTGGCTCGTCGCCACCGGCTCGGTCGCGCCCGAGGCCGTGATCGACCGCAAGGCCGCACAGCGCGCCGCCCAGTCGGCGGGTGGAAATACCCTGAGCGGCTTGGCGGCCAGCGCCGGGCAGGTTACCGCCCCGGTGTGCGTGATCCGTGGGCCGCACGAATTTGGCCGCATGGTCAAAGGTGCGGTGCTGGTCGCGCCGTTCACTGCGCCAGCCTGGACACCGTTGTTCCGCCTGGCGTCGGCGGTCGTCACCGAGATCGGCAGCCCGGTGTCGCACGCGGCGATTGTGGCGCGTGAATATGGCATTCCTGCGGTGGTGGCTGTGCCAAGTGCAACCAGCGTTTTGCGCGACGGCCAGCGTGTGATAGTCGATGGCACGCGCGGCGTCGTGACGATTGTGGGGGAAAGGGGCGCGCAATGAAAAGCACACCTGTGCCGCGCGCCGCGCTGGCCTTTCTGTTTGGCGTGGTGCTGCTCGACGTGGTTGGGATGAGCATGCTCTTCCCGGTGGCCGCCTACATCGTGCGCGCCTACAACAGCGACGCGCTCACCGTCACGCTGCTGTCAGTGATCTACGCGGCCGGCCAGTTCGTCGCCACGCCGGTGCTTGGCTCGCTCTCGGATCGTTACGGGCGGCGGCCCGTGCTGCTGCTCAGCCTGCTCGGATCGGCGGCGGGCTACGTCCTGTTCGGGCTGGGCGGCGCGCTATGGGTTTTGTTTCTGTCGCGCCTGATCGATGGCCTGACCGGCGGCAATATTTCTACTGCCACGGCCTACATCACCGACGTCACGCCGCGCGAAGAACGCGCCGGATCGTTGGCGCTGCTGGGCGTGGCCTTTGGGCTGGGCTTTATTCTCGGCCCGGCAATTGGTGGCGCGCTGAGCCAGTACAGTCTGGCCGCGCCCGCCTGGCTCGCAGCGGCGCTCACGCTGCTCAACGCAGCATTTGGCTTCTTCATGCTGCCCGAGTCGCTGCCAGCCGAGCGCCGCCCGCGTGGGCCGCCGCGCCTGGCCGAGCGGAACCCGCTTGCGCCGTTTGGCGGGCTGCTGGGACGGCCTGGGCTGCGCGGCCTGTTTGCGGCGCACTGCCTGTTCAACGTCGTGATCATGGGCTACAACACAATTGTGCCAGTATTCCTGATCGAGCGCTTTGGCGCGTCGCCGGGCCGCATGGCCGTGCTGCTGGCGACCGTCGGCGGCGCGAATTTATTCGTGCAGGCCGTGCTGGTGCGGCGGCTGGTGGCGCGCTTTGGCGAGCGCCGCATGGTTGTGGCGAGCCTGCTCTTTCAGGCAGCGGGATTAGCCGCGCTCGCGCTTGTGCCAGTTTTCTGGTTGGTGTATCCTTT
>LJCR01002809.1 GCA_001399705.1 Kouleothrix aurantiaca | reverse complement strand
GCTGAAGAATGCGTGGAGCGGTAGCCGGGTGGATGAGTGGGATAAGAAAACGCCGTGGCGAACGTTCGCCCGGCGTTTTTGTGCGTGTGGAATGTGGCGATCTCGGCGGGGCTCGAACCCACAACCTTCAGCTCCGGAGGCTGACGCTCTATCCAATTGAGCTACGAGATCACGATCGCCTGCATACTAGCATTCCTGCGTCGGCGTGTCAAGCTCCGCCCAAAGGCCAAGCCGAAGTTCCAAAATTCATCCACAAATTACGCAGATTGCGCAGATTCCTACCGCCACATGACCCTGGCTCCGCCCAAAGGCTGATTGTGTGCCGCCGCCGTAACCTAGCACCCTGCTGGCGCGTCGATGTTTTTGGTGAGCGCGGAGCCTGGGTTTCAGCGGGGCATGCGGCGACTCATCCAAACATGGCGATTCGTTCGATTTTTTCCATAGAACCTTTCTGCATCAACCGAGGAGCAAGGGCGTGCGTATACTACGTGGAATTGGCATTGGCCTGGGCGTGCTGGTGGCGCTGCTGGTGGTGGCCGGCGTTGGCGTGTATGTGGCTAGCAGCATGCGGCTGAATAAAACCTACCAGATCGCCGATGAGCAGATCGCGATCCCGGCCGACGCGGCCAGCCTGGAGCGCGGCAAGTACCTGGTGACGACGATTGGGCAGTGTGTGGATTGCCACGGCGAGAACCTGGCCGGGCGCGAGTTTCTGAACGCGCCGGGCATTGTGCGCGCGGTGTCGGCGAACCTGACGCGCGGCAAGGGCGGGATCGGCGCAACATTCACCGACGCCGACTGGGTGCGCGCGATCCGCCACGGCGTGACGCCCGAGGGC
>LJCR01002808.1 GCA_001399705.1 Kouleothrix aurantiaca | reverse complement strand
TCGCCATGCCGTCGGCGGCTTCGTCCACCAGCGGCTCGAAGGTGCCGCCCGAGCCAAAGCGCCCGCGCGTCAGCTGCACGACCACATGGTAGCCGCGCTCGGCCATGCGCTGCGCCAGCAGGCCCCAGATCATGCCCGGAATGCCAGCCTCGGTCCATTTCCCGTAGGGCGAGCGGATCAAGATCGTTGGGAAGGCACCCGGCCCACGCGGCGCGTAGTGATCGGTGGTCAGCGTCACGCCATCGCCCACCGGCACCGGGATGTTGCGCTCGACGCGCACGGCATTCTGCGCCGGCGGCAATTTCAACACCCGCGACCAGATGCGCTGGCGCACCGCTGGCAGGCCCAGCGCGGCGGCAATACCCAACCCGGCGGCCCCGGCCAACAGGCGTTTCCGCGCCATATGCTCCTCGCTTTCGTTTGCGGCGATGTGGGGATTATACGCGATCCCTTCGCAGCCGTGCGCCACGCGGGCCCGGCCGTGAACGACCGGGCTGACCGTACAAAGCCCGCCTGCGCGGGCTGCCGGAGTTTATTCGCCTATGATGGTGAATGGGCGCGGCTAGGCCGCGCAGGCGGCCTTCGCAACAGGAGCCGAGGGCTTTAGCCCCACGGCGAACCCGGCTGCGCCTCATGGCGAAGCGCCCGCACCCGCGCTGATCCGTGCTATACTGCCCGCCGGTTCACACAGCAAGTAGATGGGTAGCATGACAAGTAATTGGCCGGAAACACTGGAAATAACGCTCGACGGCATTGCGCAGGGCGGCGAGGGCGTGGGCCGCTGGAACGAGCGCGTGGTTTTTGCGGGTGGCGGCCTGCCCGGCGAGCGCGTGCAGGTG
>LJCR01002807.1 GCA_001399705.1 Kouleothrix aurantiaca | reverse complement strand
CCTCAACCGTGAGACCAACATACAGCGACGCATTATTCTGTATCTTGACGTTATCGCCCACCAGCACGTCGCACTCGATATACACATTCCGCGCAACGATGCAGTTTTTTCCTACCTGCGCGCGTTCACGGATCTGCACGTTGCTCCACACGCGCGTCCCTGCGCCAATGCTGGCCTCCGGCGATACGTCTGCACTTGGGTGAATCATGGCCATAGATGATGCCTCTTTATCATATGTCGTTACAGTGCGTTTGCCTGCGCATCCGTCGGTGCATGCGCTATTTTCAGAGGCCAGTGGCGCAGGCAGCCCACCAGCGCATGAGCCGGCGAGCAGCGGAACGCATACCACAGGCTCCGGCGCGCTCGCAATTGATTTCCCGCCGCTGCGTTGGCCTGCGCGTAGCCCAAAAACTGCGACGCCCACCAGCCGCGATGCCGCCAGAGAATTGGCTCCAGGCGCAGGCGCTGCGCGAGCGGCAGGTGGTGGGCGTGCGCCAGCATCACGGCCAGGGTGTATTGCGACAGGTGGCCGGCGTGGATGCCGCTGGCGTTGGTGATGCTGATCGGGCTGTTCCACAGCGCGCTGCCATGCGCGCTGTGGACGCCGGCGTTGGTGAGCTGCACCCAGCGCAGCGCGGGCGCATGCTCGGGCGCGAAGTCGGTGCGGCCAGTGAGTAGGATTTCGGTTTCGGGGGTGAGCGCCTCCTGAACGGCGGCGGCGGTGAAGGCCGGGCGCTGCTCGATAATTAGGCGCGGCGACACGGCGCGCAACTGATCGAGCTGCGCGGGGGTGAGCCGCCGCGCCGCTAACACATGAACGGTGTCTGCCATCTCCTCTGC
>LJCR01002806.1 GCA_001399705.1 Kouleothrix aurantiaca | reverse complement strand
CCGGCCGGCGATCGGCACCATACACCGAGCTAATCGAGAAGTTGCTGGTCTGGATGTCCTTGGGATCCACCTTCAGCTCGGCCAGCTTGGCCTGCAGCGCCTGCGCCTGCGCGCTGTTCTGCGCCAGGGCTTCTTTCGCGCTGGCGGCCTCGGTGTCCACGCCAATCTGAACGGTTGCCGTGTCGGGGCGGGCTTTCACCTCGCCGTGGCCCAGCACCGAGACCTGGCGCATGCCCGGCACGCCGGTGTTTGTTTGCGCCGCCACCGGGCGCGTGTAGAACAGCGCGCCCAGCCCGGCCAGCACGGCTACCACAAGCAGCCCCGCTACCACACTTACCAATGTATTCGATCGCTGTGTCATTGCATGCCTCCTCAGGGCCTGGCAGCCTGCGCACCGCGCGCCGACTGTTTATTTGCTATGCCCTGAAGACGGCAGCGCCGCCCGATTTGTTCCGCACCGCTTGTTACGAAAACGAGCTGCTCAGCGCGGGGCGGCGATTCTGCTGCACCAGAATGCCGCCAAACAGCGCGGCGCTGAGCGCGCAGAACGCGAACCACGCCCATGCCGATGCGCCGGGGCTGAAGCGCGGCAGGTGCAGCAGCGACACCACCAGCACCAGCAGGTTGACGAAGAGGTTGGCGATCACATAGATGCGCACGCCTCCCCAGCGCGGCTCGCGCGCGGCCGGCCACGCGCAGACGGCCATGCCCAGCAAGAACGTGCTGTACAGCTGGCCGAGAATGGCGGGCAGCTCCCACGGCCAGAGCCGTGCGGCCAGCCCTGGCAGCGCCAGCAGCATCGCGCCGGGCGTCACCACCGGCGTGATCAGCCCGGTGAGG
>LJCR01002805.1 GCA_001399705.1 Kouleothrix aurantiaca | reverse complement strand
GTAGTAGGCTTCGTCGCGCTCGACGAGGCGGTAGCGACTGGCCGAGAGGTCATATTTGTTGGCTTCGACCTGGGCCTTGCTGACCCAGAACTGGCGAGTGAGCTGGTTGATCTCGCGCTGCAATGGGTGCATGCGCGCCTGGAGCTCACTCAGCTCGACCTTGGCGGTTTCCAGCGCTGCGCCAGCGGCGGTGTCGCCTTCGGGGGCAATGGCGTGCTCGAATTGCAGCCGGTTGATCGCGGCCTGGTGGGTGAGGTAACTGGCCTTGAGCGGCGCGATTTCGGTGCGCAGCACGGCCAGGCGGGTGGCGCGGGCCTGCTCGAAAGCGGCGTCGGCGCGGTGCTGCCAGCAGCGCAGGATGTCGGGGATGTCGTTTTCGGCGACCTTCTGGCGCTTGTCGTCGAGCGAGAAGCCGTCGTGCTCCATGTCGTAGTACCAGATGCGGCTGGTGGTGGCGTTTTTGGTGAAGATCAGCACGGCGGTGGAAACGCCGGCGTAGGGCTTGAACACGCCGCCGGGCATGGAGATGACGCCTTCGAGCTGGTTCTGGGTAATCAGGCGCTTGCGCACGTCGACGTGGGCCTTGCTGGAACCGAACAGCACGCCGTCGGGCACGATCACGGCGCAGCGGCCGCCGCTGTCGAGCGCTTCGAGAATGAGGTGTAGAAAGAGCAGCTCGGACTTGGTGGTGTTTTTCTGGAGATCTGGCGCGACGTCGGTTTTGTCGACCGCGCCCTTGAAGGGCGGGTTCATCAGGATGACGTCGTAGTCGCGGCGCTCGGTGAAGTTCTTGGAGAGGGTATCGGTGTAGAAGAAGCGCGGCGAGCGGATGCCGTGGAGC
>LJCR01002804.1 GCA_001399705.1 Kouleothrix aurantiaca | reverse complement strand
TTGTTATGATATCAATGGTTCGTTCGGTACGCAGAGCGTACCGAACCGCTTCATTCATATACACTCTGGATTGCCCTTCTTCTGCTTGTGCAAAATCTACTGTACTGTTTCAGCCCAACGCCCGCGCTCGCCCGCGGATTCAAGCACGCGAGGCCCGTCCAAATGCAGCGCGGGCATTCAGCACCATGACCCATACCTGAGTCAGATCGCGCGCCGGTAGTGCATGGCAACCACGCCGCAGCGGAGCGGTTTCGCCGAGATCAACTCGAGCCGTCGGGTGCTGGGCAGCCCGCTCTCGTACAGGGTCGGGCCGTGGCCGGCGATCCTCGGGTGAACAAGGAACTTGTACTCGTCGATCAGATCCAGGCGGTCCAGCTCGGTCGCAAGCTTGCCGCTCCCGAGCAGCACGCCGTCCGGGGTTGCGTCCTTGAGCTTCTGCACGCCCGTGCGCAGGTCGCCGGCGATGTGCTGGCTGTTAGTCCACGGGAACTCTGTTCGCGCCGACGACACCACGTACTTCGGCTTGGCATCCAGCTTGAGCGCCCACTCGCGCAACGGCGGCGGCGCCTCCACATCGCCGCGGGCGACCGCTGGCCAGTAGCTCTCCATCATCTCGTAGGTAATGCGGCCCCACAACATTGCCCCGCTCTCGTCCAACATGCGTGTGAAGAAGGCGTGTGTCTCATCGTTGACGATTCCTTCCTGATGGTCGACGCAGCCGTCCAGGGTGACGTTGATACTGAAGGTCAAAAGTCCCATAATATCCTCTGTTCGAAATACGCGACGAGCCGCACGCCGTCTGGCTCCAATGGCACGAGCCCAATTCGCGACGTATGCATCC
>LJCR01002803.1 GCA_001399705.1 Kouleothrix aurantiaca | reverse complement strand
CCCCCCAGACCTCGGTAGACGCGGCCCGCGCGATCCGGTCCTCAAGCTGCTGGCGGCTCTCCTGGCTTATCCGTGCGATTGTCTCGGGATCGCTCGCGGCCAGGGCCCACGCCAGCGCCCGCAGCGCGTCGAGGCTGGCCATCGCGAGCCCGGCCTGAAGCATGCCGGCGAGCGACTGCCGCGCGTTGGCCCGAATATCCGCGACCTGCTCGGCGGTCAGAACGACCTGCTTCGTGCTGTAGCGCCCGTCGGCGAGCGCCTCTTTATACGTACCGAGCTGCTGCCTGAGCGCAGCCCACGCGGCCTGCGCAGCCCAGACCTCCCTGACGGCCTCTCGCACAACTAACCAGGCAGTGCCATCAGCGCACGCGTAATGATCCTCCATCTTGCTGCTTGTGGCATAGCTGCCCTCAAGCACGAGCGTCTGCGGCGTGTGTTTGCGCACCCGATGGAGCAACAGCGAGAGAGGCCGCGCCTCCACCGCAACGTGAAGGTAGTCCATGCTCGGCGCATACTCGCGATCGGGCTCCAGCGCGCTCACCACCCACGGCGTGACCGGGTCGGCGGGCAGCCTGCCGCTGTTCGCGGCCGTCGCCCTGGCCAGATGCGCGGCGTAGGTTCCCATCCGCCGCAACTCCTGCGCGGTGCGCTGCATTGCTGCGTCCAGCCGCGCGTAGGCGATCAGCACCGCGTCGAGCGCCGCGCGGTCCGGCAGGCAGATCACCTGGTCCTGGTTCTTGGTTAGTGTCCTGCCGCCGTCAATGGTGCGAAGCTGCACTTTATGATCCGTGTGTTTGAGAAGGGGCCAGATCTCCAGGTCGGGCAATGTCCAGGGCCGCGGC
>LJCR01002802.1 GCA_001399705.1 Kouleothrix aurantiaca | reverse complement strand
GCGGGCGCGACGGGCGCAGGTGCCGCGCTGGCAGCGCGCTCGGCCAAGGCTGGAAGCTCAAACAGGCGGCCGTCGGGCGAGCGCATATACAGCACCGGCGTGCCCCACTCGGTGCCCCCGCCGATATTCAGCAGACCCTTGCGCGCCTCGGCCAGGCCGCCATCGACCGGGTAGCCATCGGTCAGCGCGCTGTAGAAGCCTTCCGAAAACGCGATTGCTGCCTCATCGGTGACGGGGAATTGCATCGCGATCACGGCCGGGATGCCTTGCTGCACCAGCGATTGGGCCGCGCCGGCAAACGGGTCGGTGCGGCTGGAACGGCCACCTTCGCAGGCGTTCAGCACCACCAGGCGCAGCGCACCGTGGTCGTGCAGAATGACGCCCAGGTCGCGGCTGCTGACGCGCGCGCCATAGCCCTCGTTGTCTTCCATCAGCAGCACGCCATCCTGCTGCTGCTCGTCGAACGAGCCGTGGCCGATGAAATGGAGCACATGGTAGCTGCCGCGCCGCAGCTGGCGCTGCAGTGCCGAAAGCGTGGGCGCGGCCAGGCGTTCGAGCTGCACCAGCCCATGCGCCTGCAAATCGGCCAGCGCGGTTGAAAGCCGCTGCCACTCATCTTCGACATTGAGCGGCGGGTAGCCACGCGGGCTGGAGATCACCGCCAGGATGCGCAGCGGAAGCGAGATCGAGAGCGGGCGCACGCGCTCGGGCATTTCGAGGTAGCGCACCAGCGGCGTTTGCGAGGAAAGCGCGAGAAAGCGATTGAACGTGGGGTTGTGGAGAAATTCCCAGGGCAGATCGGTGAGCTCGGGCGTGCCGGTCAGGCGCAGGCGCAGGCGCAA
>LJCR01002801.1 GCA_001399705.1 Kouleothrix aurantiaca | reverse complement strand
GACTCACCCCTACCATAATCTGGTCGATACGCGACACATACTGTACGCGCGGCTCACGGATGGCGGCGCGCACCAGCGCCTGTGCCACCTGCGCAGGTGTGGCTGCGCGCGCCTGCATGCCACGTTGTTCGCGCCCTTCGCCCAGGCGGTGCGCTGTGAAATCGGTCTGTGTGGTCCCTGGCCGCACCAGTGTTACCTTCACGCCGCTGCCACGCAGCTCCATGCGCAGCGCCTCGGTCAGGCGGTCGAGCGCGGCTTTGGCGGCGGCATAGCCACCCAGGTAGGGCAGCGCGCGCAGCCCCACCACCGACGAAACGAACATGATCTGCCCGCCGCCATTGCGCAGGTGCGGCAGCGCAGCTTGCGTCAGCGCCAGCGGCCCGAACACATCCACTGCCAGCGCCTGCTGAAACGTCTCGGCCTTTAGCCCAGCCACTGGCGCAGCTAGCCCCACGCCCGCATTCTGCACCACGATATCGATTGTGCCAAGCCCCGCAACGGTCTGCTCAACCAGGCGCCCAATCGCCGCCGGGTCGCTGATGTCGGTTGGGATGACCAGCGGCTTGCCGGGCAAGGTACGCGCCAGCGCCCGAAGGCGCTCGGCGCTGCGGGCGGCCAGAACCAGGCGCGCGCCAGCATCGGCAAAGGCGTGGGCGGCAGCCGCGCCAATCCCCGCCGAAGCGCCGGTGATCAGGACAATTTTGCCATTAGGGTGCATCGTGCTTCCTTATCGTTTGTGGCGCCAGCGCCGATGCCAGCGCTGCGCCAGGGCATAATACGCAATCAGTTGATCCATTGTCGTTTCCCAGCCACGACCACGCGCGTGTGCCAGCGCGCCAGCGC
>LJCR01002800.1 GCA_001399705.1 Kouleothrix aurantiaca | reverse complement strand
GTTGATCTCCTGCGCCGGCGCCATGGCGGTGCGGCTGCGTGTTTCGGCCTCGGCATAGCGGCTGAGCGACACAAGCGCCCAGGCCATGTTCAGGTTCGCGAAGATCAGCGCGTAGCGCAAATTGATGCGCTGGGCGATTTCCTCGGCCACGCGGTACGGCTCGATTGCGCGCTCGTATTCGCTCTGCAGCTGCCACAGGTAGCCCAGGTTGTTGTGCGAGACGACCATGCCCGGCAGGTCGTCGACCAGCGTGTGCAGGCTCAGGCTGCGCTCGAAGTGCGGGCGGGCAGGCGCATAGTCGCCGCGCGAGGCTTTGATTGCGCCCAGGGTCGAGTGGAGCCGCGCTTCGGTTTTCTCGTCGTCGAAGGAGTTCGGGTCGTCCTGCACGGCGCGCAATCCCGCTTCGCAGGCGGCAATCGCCAGGTCGAACTCGCCGCGCCGCCAGCGCACCAGCCCGATGTCGGCATTCACCATTGAGCGCGCGAGTGGCGAAATGCCGGGCGCGTCGCTTTCCACAATGGAAATGGCCTGCGCCAGCGCGTCCAGTGCGGCGGCATACTGCCCCTGCCGCTCCAGCACATTGCCGCTTTTGCGGTGCGCACGCCAGGCGGCGTTTGCCGCCAGCCCCGGCGCGGCCAGAACGGCGGCGTGCTGGGCCAGCGCGTCGTCGTAGCGGCCGACCGTGGCGAAGACATCGCCCAGCGCGTCGCGCACCGCCCACGCGCGCGGGTCGGCGTCGTCGCCCGCCAGCGCGTCGAGCGCCCACACAAACGACTGAATCGCCTCGTCGTTGGCGAAAACCGCCCCTGCGCTTTGCCCCCCCAGCAGCAGGTAGTCGATCGCC
>LJCR01000280.1 GCA_001399705.1 Kouleothrix aurantiaca | reverse complement strand
GGCGAGCAAGCAGTTCGATCGCTGCAAAAAGGGATGCGCTGGCTGGGTCGCGCTGGTGCTGGGCCAGCAGCACCCTCGCCAGCGTGATGTGCTCGAACTCGCGCCGGTAGCTCAATTCGTCCTGGGCAGACAGTCCCTGCGCGCGCGCCCAGCCCAGCGCCTCTCCCACGTGCCCATCGGCAAGCCACAGCCGCGCCCTGAACGCTGCGATCGGGCGCACATTTGGGAAGAAGTCGCCCACATACCGGCGCTCGGCCTCGTCGAGCAGGGCCAGCGCGCCTGCCAGGTCGCCTTCGGCCTGCCGCAGGCGCGCCATCGCGACGCGCCTGCGATACGGGTGCTGCGGGAAGCCGGTGTGCTCGCCCTGATCGTGGCTGCGCAGCAGGTGCAGGGCGGCGGCAGCCAGATTGTTCTGCTCACGTTCAATATCACTCTTGCCCACAAGCATATCCGCCGTTCCGCGCAGGAGCGGCTCGCCGTGTTCGGCTGCAAGGCGCAATCCGCGCTCGTAGGTATGCATTGCATCGCGCAGGCGGCCTTGGGTGATCCGTATGTCTGCCAGAGAAAGCGTGCCGCCAATGGCGTCGGCGATGTTGCCGGCGCGCTGCAAATGCGCCATGCCCTCGGCAAACGACTGGTGCGCCGCCGCGAGATCCCCGCTGGCCCAGGAGGCAAGCCCCAGCAGCGCCGTAGCCGCGCCGCGCTCCCGGTGTTCGTCCAAAGGCACGAGGTCGAGCACGCGGCGCGCGTATGTCAGCGTTTTAGCCAGATCGCCCAGCGCCAGAGCGTGCCCGGCGCGGGCAACCGCGATCGTGCCGGGGAGGCGGTGAAATGCCTCGTGGTCTACGACAATCATCTGCGGCGCAGGCGCATCTGAGCGTGCAGGCCCATCTGCCGCCGTATCCAGCCACCGTTCGGCTGTGCGCAGAAACGCCTCGACATGCTCAAGCTTGCCGTTCGACAGTAATGTGTGGGCGTAGTACGCGCTGAGCACGGGCCTGAGCGCGATCACATCGGCGGGAAGCTCCGCGAGCCATCCAAGCAGCGTGGCTTCTTGTCTGCGCCTGAGCATGTCTGGCGCGGCCAGCTCGATCAGGCCCGCCACACGCGCACTATCCCTGGCGGCCAGCGCATGGCCGATCGCATCGGCGGGAAAGCCATTCTCGGCATACCACACGCTCGCGCGCCGGTGCAGCGTTGCGATCTGCTCGGGCTGCTCGGCGCGCACATGCGCTGCGAGCACGCCGGCAAAGAGGTGGTGGTAGCGATACCACTGGCGCGTATCGTCCAGCGGAACAACAAAGAAATTGCCGTGCTCCAGGGCCTCGAGCTGCGCCTGGCCACGCTGCTGGCCGGTAACGGCATCGCACAGCGGGCCGTGCAGCCGGCTGAGTATGGCGGTCTGGAGCAAAAAGCTCCGAACAGCATCAGGCAGGTGCTGCAGCACCTCTTCGACCAGATAATCCACAATGTAGCGATTGTCGCCGGCAAACGCCCGCACGAACTGGCCAATATCATCGCGCCCGCGCATGGAGAGCGCGGCCAGCTGCAGGCCGGCAATCCAGCCTTCGGTGCGCTCTTCCAGGGCAGCAATCTCTTCCGCCGCGAGATCGAGGCCCATTACCTCCTTCAGAAATGCGGCAGCTTCGGCAGGGGTAAAGCGCAGGTCCGCCGCGCGCAGCTCGGTCATCTGGTCGCGAACGCGCAGGCGCGTCAGCGGGAACTGCGGATCTTCGCGGGTGGTGATGACCAGGTGCATGTGGCGTGGCATGTGGTCGAGCAAAAAGGTCAGCGCACTGTCAACCGCTTCAGAATCAATCACGTGGTAGTCGTCCAGCACAAGCACAAAATGCTCGGGAATAGTGGTGAGCTCATTGAGCAGTGCCGTCAGCATCACGTCGATCGGTGGTGGCTGTGTGGATCGGAGCGCATCCAGCCATCCTGCGCCGACCGTGGGCGCAATCGTCTGCAGCGCAGCGGCGAGGTAGGCCAGAAAGCGGGGCGGGTCGCTGTCCGCTTCGTCGAGCGAGAGCCAGGCTACGTCGAAGTTGTGAGGTGGGAGTTTTGTGTTCTGAGGTTGCCCCGGCAGACGCAGCTCAGAACTGAGCCCTTTGGACTCAGAGCTGAAGGAGGCGACCCAGGCGCTGACCAGGGTGGTTTTGCCAAAGCCAGCCGGCGCTGCGACGAGCGTCAGTTTGCGGTGCAGGCCCTCGTTCAGCCGTTTGCTGAGGCGCGGGCGCAGGACAAGGTTAGGCCGTGGTGACGGCGTATAGAGTTTCGTGCTCAAAATAGGAGTTGACATAGCGCAATTATATACGTTCTTGGCACCGCCCGCTACATATCCCAACGCTGGTGAGCGCCCAATGCCGCGCTGGCCGGCTTTCGCCACGCTGGCTCCATGGCCTGGCGAAAGCCGAGCGAGCCGCGCGCAGGAAGAACGAGCAGATTCCGGCGCTTGAGCCGTGCCGCACGGGAGCGCCCGATTGCGCCGCCGCCCGGCTGATCGAACCGCCATTCAACCTTTTGATAGATGCCCGGGCGCGGGTTTCCTTCTATAGTGCCAGCATAGTGGCATATAGGAAAGGAGCGCCACGTGGCTACTCAAGCACCAGCGCTTGACACACTGCAAGCGAAAATCGACGATTTTCTGGCCCAGCCCCGCATTGCCGTGGCTGGCATCTCGGCGGCGCGCGAAACGCCGGGAAATATGATCTATCGCAAGCTCAAGGCAAGCGGCCATACCATGTTTGCGATCAGCCCAACGGCAGAGACGTTTGATGGCGCGCCATGCTACCCCGACCTGGAGTCCATCCCCGGCGGCGTCGATGGCGTGGTGATCGTCACGCGCCCGCGCCTCACCGAGGCGCTGGTGCGGCAGTGCATCGCGGCCGGCGTGCCGCGCGTGTGGATGCATGCCTCGCTGATTCATGGCGGCAGCAGCGTCTCGGAAGAAGCGGTGGCCCTGTGCCGCGAGCACCATATCACGCTGATCGCGGGTTCCTGCCCGATGATGCACTGCGCGCCGGTTGATTTCGGCCACCGCTGCATGCGCTGGATCATGCAGGCCACTGGCGATATGCCGAGCTAGTGCGCTTTCAGCGCAGGGATTGGCGGATGGGAAGAGAGGTTGGCGATTGGAATGGCGTGCGTGATTCCGCTGGTGAACCTGAATATCAATCACGCTGGAAAAGGGGCTGACGCTGAAACGCCACCTGACAATCGATCGCCCGAAGCGCGCCGAGCTGGCGGTGCTGGCGCTCGCGCTGGCGGTGCTGGCGCTGAGCTGTGGGCTGTGGGCGGGCGGCGCGCCGCTGTGGACGCTATACGCCGCGATTGGCCTGGCCGCCGCGATCGGGCTGGCGCTGTACTTCACGCAGCGCAATTTCGACCAGCCGCTGCGCCGGCGCATGGTGCTGCTGCTGCTTGGCAGCAGCCTGTTCGGCGCGGCGGCCCTGCGCGACCCCGTTTACGCGCTGTTTCAGATCGAGGGCTTCTTTTTCGATCTGCTCGGCGGCGTGATGCTGGCCGCCGTCATCCACTACCTGATCGCCAAGATCATCGGCCCGCTGCTGTTTGGCCGGATCTGGTGCGGCTGGGCCTGCTGGACGGCGCTCGTGCTCGATCAGCTGCCCTACAAGCGCAGCCGCGGCCGCCTGCCGGGGCGCTGGGGCCTGCTGCGCTACGCCCACTTCCTGGCCAGCTTCGCGCTGGTGGCGGCGCTGTGGTATGGCTTCGCCTACCGGCCGGGCGTGGCCGGCACCACGGCGCTGGCATGGTTTCTGGGCGGCAATGCGCTCTACCTCGCGCTTGGCGTGGGGCTGGCGCTGCTGCTGAAAGATAACCGCGCCTTTTGCAAATATGCCTGCCCAATCACCGTGCCGCTCAAGCTTGGCGCGGGCTTTGCGCTGCTCAAAGTCAAAGGCGACGCGACGAAATGCTGCACGCGGCGCGTGTGCGAGAATGTCTGCCCGATGGACATTCGGATTGCCGGCTATATTGCGCGCGGGGAGCGGGTGGCATCGAGCGAGTGCATTCTGTGCCAGGCGTGCATCAGCGTTTGCCCGGAAGGGGCGCTCGCCCTTTCGTTCGGTCTCGACGGCCCCAGCCCCAGCTTGCTGCGCGGCTGCGCCGCCCCTCCACAGCCAGCGCCGAAAGATTATATTGCGTGAAGTTGTCAAGTCTTCACGCGCGCGCGCGCCGGCTCCGCATATACTTCACTCTGGATGAGTGTATGTGGAGTGGAGCGCTGCGCGATGCCCGCCGAAGCCCTGCTGCTACAAACCAAGCTGGATGTCCCGCTGATTCGCGGCCACCTTGTGGCGCCCGACCGGCTGCTGGCGCACCTGCCCGCAACGCCGGGCACACGCCTGGTGCTGCTTTCTGCCCCGGCGGGCTTCGGCAAAACAACGTTGCTGGCGGCATGGTGCCACGCGCTGGCCGCATCCGGCCGCGCCACTGCCTGGCTTGCGCTCGACGCCGGCGACAACGATCTGCTGTGCTTTCTGACCTATCTGCGCGCAGCGGTGGTGCGCGCCGCCCCACCGGCCGGCATGCTCCTCACTGCGAAACCCTCGGCAGGCAGCCGCTTCTTAACCGAGCTGCTCAACGCACTGGCGGCGCTCGAACACGATCTCGTGCTGGTGCTGGACGACTACCACGCGATCGAGTCGCCTGCCATCCAC
>LJCR01000028.1 GCA_001399705.1 Kouleothrix aurantiaca | reverse complement strand
TCTTTATTGCGGCAGGGAGTTTCCTCCCGCGAAACTGAAACAATGTACATGCGCAGCTTGCTGGTCGAGGAATGAAAAAGAGTTTGGCTCGGACTGGGTCAACCAGGATTGGCACGCGCAACTCATGCCTGATGCTCGTTCGGGAAAGCGAACACCGCATGGTCTGGTCGGGATGACCAGAGTGGAACAAAACCGGCTAGTTGTGGTCGGCATTGAAGACATCTTGGATCAAGATGTCGTCTCTGATGTCCTTCCACGTAAAACACGAGTTGGTCGGAGCCAAATTTCTGAGAGTGTACAAAACACAGTCGTCAGGTTGTATCTAAACGGAGATACTAAGCCATTTCGTATTTACAAAAAATTGAACGAAAATCGTTTTGGCAAGAAGGTAAGTTTATCGACGATTTACCGATTGGTACGCCAAATTCGTGAATTACCACTACCGTCTGGAAATACGGTAGATTGTCTAACAAGTAACACGAGTGATCACGAGTAATCAATTACAAAAGGAGAAACAGCAAAATGGACACAAATCTTCAGGTTCTTACGAGCAAGGAAGTTCAACAGTTACTTCGTATCTCGAAGCAAACATTGCACCGCTGGTCGAACGCAGGAAAGTTGGGTACACGGGTTGGTCGGCGCTGGAAATATCGTGCTGATGAGATTGAGGAACTGTTGAAGTCGAAGTAAAAACAAAACCCGCGCTTGGTAGCACAGGTTTTGAGTGAAGCGTGCGTGGTACGCCTCGAAGGTTGGCACCTCGATTGTACCACAGAAACATTCCACACTCAAGAATGCTACCAGCCCCGGTAGTGGAGTGTGAAATGGATTTACGAGAGCAGAAACAAGAATTAAGGCGTATCGGGTGTGCGCTTCTGCCGAATGGCTACAGCATCATCCCGATCGGTAGTGACAAGCGACCGTTTGCGCGTCTCCTTCCACTTTTATGGAATGAAGACGGTTCGCCAGTGATGGGTCGCAGTGTCAACGAGAAAACTGGCGAGGTTTACGAGTACCAGAGGCATGGGTGGAATGAGTTTCAAACCCGCCGTGCCACTCTGGATGAACTGTATCGCTGGTTGAAGGCTGGCGCACAACT
This sequence comes from Kouleothrix aurantiaca, assembly GCA_001399705.1. Lineage (GTDB taxonomy): Bacteria > Chloroflexota > Chloroflexia > Chloroflexales > Roseiflexaceae > Kouleothrix > Kouleothrix aurantiaca. The sequence continues at coordinate 10,929 of LJCR01000028.1, read as the reverse complement.
CGCACTCGTGTGCGGCGAGATCAGTGGTGGTTTGCTGGTGATTGACTTCGACCGCTTCAACAATGGATCGGAGGATTTGTTCGAGCAATGGGCCGACGCCTGCGAAGCGCGAGGTTTTCCAGTTCGCTCGCTTCCGCGCCAGCAGACTGGTTCGGGCGGATGGCAGGTGGCGGTTCGCTGCGACCAACCGGGTGAAAACACAAAACTCGCCTGGGTTTTGGACACGAACGAAACTCTTGGCCGGAAAATCGCGATCGAGACGCGTGGCGCGGGTGGATATGCCGTTATCGCCCCAAGCCGCCATCCGAATGGGAATTTCTATCGGATGGACAACGGTGAGTTTTATGAGACACCGCGTTGGCCACAGGTTGATGTAAATGCCATTCTCAATATTGCACGGTCGATGTCTCAGGTAGAAGACAAGCCAGTCATTCAGCACGCCACTCGGTCGGTCTGGTCTGGTTGTGCAAATCAAGACTCGGTGATCGATCGTTACAACGCGCAGACAGACGTTCGCGAGGTTTTGCGCCGGTTCGGATACGCAGACGCCTTTAGTAACCGGATGCATCGCCCTGGTCGCGGCACTCATAGTGTGCCGAGCGTGCATATTGGTGATGACAACCGCAGCTTTCACCACTCAAACAACGACGAACTGCGTGATGGGTTTTGGCACACACCATTCAGTGTTCGCTGCAAATTTGAATTTGGCGACGACGCACGAGCAGCAGTTCGGGCAATTGCCGCCGAACTTGGCATGGTGGTTCAGCCGGAATTTCGGAACGACGTAGCGTTTTGCCCGTATCACCCGACCCACGAGTTGCAGGTCAGCCAGAAATCAGGTTTCTATTGTCCCAACAGGACAAACGGTGAGTTTTGTAAATTCCGCTGGGAAGGCGTTGGATATGAAGCACCCGACCGTTCGGTAGCGAGCAGGCTTCCGAGGCGGATGGCGTTTTCTAGCCGCCCGGTCGACAAGATCGTCCGGTCGAGTGCGGCGCGTTCAGTCGACGAGATCGTCCGGTCGGCAGCGGCGCGACCTTTTAATGAAATTGTCCGCGCAAAGTCGCGGGCGGGAGTGTAGACATGAGTGTGAACGAGAATGCGAGAGCACCAAAACCGGATATTTGGGATGCCGCGCAAGAGTTGAAAAATATGTTCGGTGCTGATTTGGTCTACGACGAGCCGTATGACGCTTTACGCCGCTGGACTGGCACGCACTGGCATGACACATTAACCGAGCTATCGAAGATTACCTTGATGGCAATTAAGGCAATTCGGAGTGTTGGAGTGCATATTTCGGGAAAATCCACGTCCAAGGACACGATATATTACGCAAAAATGATTATGCAGCGTGATTTCACGCAACGCGAACATTGCGTAAATTTTCGGAATGGAACGCTGTCGATTGAGCGGCAAATGAATGCTGACGGTAAGGTTTCCTGGACGCTTGGCGAACTTTCTGCGCATAACAAGGAGGACAATCTTACATATTGCCTACCATACGAGTATGAACCCGAAGGTAAACACCAGGCGATTGATGCCTTTATCGAAGGCGTTGTCCCAGATCCACTGGCGCGTGCATGTTTTCGCGCTCATGTTGGCTTGTCAATTCTGCGCGACACAAGTTTGCACAACGCACTCATCTTGTTCGGGCCAAAGCGTAGTGGTAAGAGCGTACTTATGGCGCTTGCACGCCTCGTGGCTGGTTTTAATGCAAAAGAGGCGCGGGATTGGTGTCCAGCAGGAGTCTTCGACAACAGCCTCGAAGGTAAAAGAATTCGTTTCATGCGCCGCTCGGAATTGGTTACGTGTATCGACGAACTTCCAACAAATGCCATGAGTGATGGTAATGAGGAAATTTTCAAGCAACTCAGCGCACATGGCGGTGCTGGTGCGCGTGGCATCGGTCGTGACGAGGAACGCGAGACAAGCTGGTTGGCGAAAATTTTCATGACAACCAACGACGCTCCAAAAACCAAGGATGTCTCTGGTGCAATCTTTGCACGCATCATCCCGGTGAGTGTGCCAGTTCACCGCCCAGAAAACCAGCGTGATCTGAACCTGCTTAACAAGCTTGAAGGCGAGGTTCCGGCATTCGCGATTAGCTGCATCCGTGAAGCTCTCGCCACGCTCAATCGTGGGTTTTATCAAATGTCGGTGTCTCAGAAGAACATTCTCGATGAGTGGAGTCTTGCTGGAAATGGCCTGAAGCGGTTCATTCGCGATTATTGCGTAATCGAAGCGGGTGCGCGTGTCCCACAAAGCGACTTGTACGCATCGTATTGCCGAATTTTGATCGAAAGTGGTGCAAAACCACTCTCAAGTGAAAATCTTGGTCGCGAACTTCTTGACATGGATCTGAAGGTCACTCGCAACAAAGGACGTGCCACGAGTACCGTGCAAAATCGCTCGCTAAACGGCACATATTTTCAGGGTATTCGTCTGAAGACATCTAACGATGTTGAAGCGGAAGGATTTGACGAGGATCTATCGAACGACTTCTCACCAGCAATCCTGAGCGATGAAGAAATAACTATCGAGGTTGATAAGCTGATCAGCGCTCAGAGGTTTGAGAAGGCGAAGAAGTTGGTGATGCGTATGACCGACAAAACAAATCGCGATCAAACACTCAACCTGATGCGCGAGTGTGGGTATCTCGAAGACGAGTTCAACGGGAGGTATGGACAACAACGAATTTTTGAGTTCACAGCAGCGGCTTAAAAGGTGGCGGATACTTTGGACTGGACTAAGCAAAACACGACTCGCATCGACGAGCATTCGATGGAGAACTAAAGTGATCGATTTCATTATGGCTTGGACGGACGAGGAAGTTGAACTCTGCGAGCAAGCGTTTCGTGGCCTAGTCGCTTGGGAAAAATTTTACGCATTCTGCCAGCAGGCGGGTTTCAACGCCGACGATATTCTGAGTGTCGTCGAAGGCGCGGCTGTCGAGGCCGAGCTTGATGGCTGGAAACTCCACATCAACGTCGGCAACTAACACACACACACCCTCGACCGGCTCCGACCGGCTCCAACATCACACTACAACATCACAGACAGGAGCTACTTCAGTGACAACAATCCTCGATAACCTTTCGGTTTTTCAAAAATCAGAACTCTTGGACGCACTTGGACGGCGTGGCGGAATCCTCGCTTTCGCTCAGAAATACGGCTTGAACGCAGATAGTTTACGCGGCGCGTTAAGTCGTGCGGGTGGTGCGGAAGCACTTCAAATTGAAGTATCTGAAGAGGTTGTACCACCGTCACCGCAGGCAATCAACACACTTCGGCAAACCAGCAACGCTCTACCACGCGCAGCGAATATTGTTCAACCACCCGCACACTTTAAGTTGCAGAAATTCGCATATGCAAGCGATTTTCACGCGCCATATCACTCAACTTTGTGGGTTGAGCGACTCTACAAGGTCGGATACCATCTTGAAATACCGACACTTGTTATCGCTGGCGATCTCTTCGATTTCGATAACGTCTCGCGGCATGGTTCAGATATTCAGTCGACCGACCTGAACAAGACGCTTGAGATTGGTGGGCAAGTCGTCAGGTATCTGCATCAGGTATTTGAAACTATCGTGGTCTTGCCGGGCAATCATGATCGTCGGCTGATGAAAAAGCTCGATCGCGACCTGTCTTGGGCTAACGTCCTGCGTATGGCAGTCGGAAATATGGATGGCATTGTTTCAGTTGAACAAGACTACCTGTGTTTTGACGACCAGGACGGTCGCACTCAGTGGATTGGCGGGCATCCTTCATTCTTCAGTAGTCGGCCAACGGTCGGCTTGCAGCAAGTGGCTCTGTTGCGGCAGGCTGGAATTTTGGGTTCACACAATCACATCCAAGGTATGTCAAAGGTGAACGACAAATTCTGGGTAATCGACCCTGGCTGCATGTGTGACCGGACGATTACACCATACATCCAGCGCGGCGCGGGACTGTCAAGATTCCAAGACTGGTCGAATGGTTTTCTCGTAATCGACGACAACCTGCCTCAACTGTTCGCTGATGGACTCACACGCTGGTCTGATTTCGAGTAAAACGTGGAAAACAGGAAGCGGGTGCCTCATTTGAAGCATCCGCTTCCCGTCACATATTAGATTAGTTTTTATGGTGCGCTTTGAATTTGTGTGTCTTGAGCGATTTCTTCTTACTAAAAACACGGCTGCACTCATCACAAGTAAATTTCTTTTTCTCTTCCACTTTTACTGTTGAATTTAGGGTGGTTTCATCGCTAACAATAGCATAATCTTCAATCTTATAAGAAGTCTTGTTGATAGTGTATATTCTTTTCTCTACTAAGGACACAAACACGACTGTCCCAATTACACCAGTTTCATCAACATGATCAACTAAACAATTGATATTCCGGTTATCGAAGCATTGAATGATGATCACATCAGTCATACAATTTGGCCGTATGTGTGTATGCACTGCGATACCAGCGTTTGGTTCTTTTACGGCTTCGGCTAGTTGCGAGAACTGCGTATACTCCTGAAGTGTGCTTTCGTTATCTCTATAGTAGCATTCATGCTTGGGCCAAGGCTGACCAAGATGTTCCACCCACAATGACCCTCCATTGTGTCTGATAAAGAAGACCTCTTGCCCGCACTCCCCGCAGTGCGTTGGCCTACAGTAATCATCTAAGTTGGCGGAAACAGTTGAAATCTTCTCGGCGCGACTCGCGCTACCATTACCACTCCACCCACCCGAACCGCCACCTCCTGGGCCAAATGGGCAGTCGCAATCTGGTGGATGATTATATCCATTACACATAACACCCCCCTTAATTCTTGAATGGAATGGTATTTGGAATGAAAACGTTGAGTTACGTGTTTTAGATACGCAACTCAGAACACCCAACTGCTACCCACGGGCGTATTTAGATAACCCTGACATTCTTCAAGCTCAGATGAATATTTGTAACATATTGACGAGAATTCATTAGGGTGCTAGAATGAATAGTAATTAGTGTCATAAAAACACTTTATACAATGACATCAAAAGTATGAGCAATCCTGTAATTTGTGTGTAATCAAAGGCATCATCTCACTTTACCACCCCTTCCTTAGTAATTGGTATATTGATAAGTGTAAGTGGTCGAGAGTAGACAAAAAACGAAGGAAGGAAACAGCAATGTTCGAATGGATTGCAGCCAAGCGTGAAACCGGCGAAGCTCTTGATGAACTGATTGATCGTGTCAACGATCCTCGCGTCACGTTGGCAGATGTTTTGGAAATGTCGGATATTGAAGAGGAACTCGCTGACGTTGGTGGCTTGATTGCACTAGTTGCGCCAGGACGCACGATGAATGAACTTTCCGGTATCAACGGACGTATTGCGGCGATAGCGGAACGGTTGGCGTAGATTCATCGATGAATCTTGAGGAGTTATATAAGGAGTAATACAGCCATGTTGGATGAGATTGCAAAAGCTAAAGTTGCTGAATTGGTTGAGCGATTTCAGGAGGAACTCAACGAATTTGGTGGTGCCGATAAACTCATCGATCTTTTCTGTGGCGATTTCAGTATCGAACGCGCAAAACAGATTTATGAAGTTCTTGAGTGCGAGTTTGAAAGCGTCGATCAGTTTTGTGAGATTTTCGGCTTCAACAAGAGACTTGTCCTGACTGCTGTGGCCGAAGCTTTCTGCGAGTGCGATTAATCATCGCTTTTTAACACCCGACCGGCACCGACCGGCTTTCAACTCTCTTGGAGGTCGGTCATGACACAAGTTCTCTTTCAAACGCTTAGCCAATTATCTGGTGCATCGAGTATACACATTGTCGAGAACGACAACACGCTCAATCTTTGTGTGACGTACCTAGACCACACCGACGCGCGAGTAATCCGAAGTGAATTCGAACTCCGCGAAGCCTTAATGTTAATCCAGCGATTTAAGCGACTGAAATTGGCGGAAACATTCTTATTTACGCGGGAGGTGTCGACATGCTAACAGCCGAGCAAATTTTGTCGCAGGCACAGGTGAATGAGGTTGCTCCGACACAGGTTGCCGCACCGCAAATCGTTTACCTTCCCCAGTCGCAGCGCGGCGGGAGTGGCTTCATGGGCTGGCTGGTCGCCGGGGTAACTCTTCTTGTGGCTGGTGGTGTGTGGTTAGGTGTGATCGACATCTCACCAGTCACCACACCAACCGTGGCAACACAGCCGACCGTGGCTGTTCGCACGCTGCCGACGAGCCTGCCGGTTCAGCCGCAAGCTCAAGCTCAAGCGCAGCCACAAGCACCCGTCGTACCGACGAGTGGAGTGGTTGTAGTGCCTGCCGCTAATGCCAATATCAAGTTTGAGGCTACCGCAGCACCGGCAACGCCGACGACCGACCCGAACCTGACACGGCTTGTGGCGATGATCAACAGCACGCCAACGCCCTTCCCCGTCGCTGGTCCTGCCGAGTGCAATAGCGCAAACGCGACGTTCCACTCACACACAGTCGCAGTCGACGAGCACAACATCCCGCTGGGCAAGGTTGAGACGTGGAGTTGTGAGAGCCAATCTGCTGCCGATCAGGAAGCTGACAATCGGGCCAAGGCGATGATCGCGGCGGCAAAGAAGTAGGGCGCGAGGTGTGTGGTGAACAAGCTTCTTACAATTTTTGGAGCAACCTTGATTGCCGCATACCTTCTTCTTTTTCTTTCAGGGAGTGTGAGTATCCCCAAGGCGTTTGGTAAGGCGGAAGTTCCGAGTAAGGTCTGGAATGTGACTGTTGCCGGTAAGCAATACCAAGTTCGTGTTGGTCGGCAGGCCGAGGCTCAGGCTGAACCACAGGTGCAAGCGAACCAACTTGACCTTTCACAACTGGGCGATCAGTCGCGGGTGCAGTGGTCACTCGATCTGCTCAACGCACTCGGTAACACACAGCCAACCATTGAGACAGTAGTGTTCATTACGGCATGGCAAGCTGGTGAGAATACCAACGCAGCCTTTAACCCACTCGCCACTACGCAGTCTGCCGATGGCGCGACTTGCTTCAACTACATCAATGGCCGATGTGGGGTTCGAAATTACACCAGTCGCGAGCAGGGGCTTCAAGCAACGATTGAGACAATCACCAATGGTTACTACCCGAACATCCTGGCAGGGCTTCAGACGAACCAACCCGAACTGGCGCTGAATGACGGCGAGCTAGGCGTTTGGGGAACAGGCGGCGGGAATGTTCGAGAGCGTTACGCTGAAGTGCTGGCAATGGCACAGCGGGTAACAGATCAGGTGGCTGTTCGCCAGCAGCTTGTCGACTATGCCTTGAGCCTTCAGGGTTTGCAATATGTCTACGGAGGTCGCTCAACAAGCGGTGCTGATTGCTCAGGTACGATGCAACTTGTTTACTTGACAATAACCGGCAAGGACATTGGCGCAACAACGTTTAGTCAGTACCCAGCACTCGAACCAATCGAACTGGCAGACATACAACCAGGCGACCTCTGGTACGGCCAGTACACCGACGACCAGCACACCGGGATGGTTGCCGATGTCGATGGCGACGGAAAATGGGATCTCATCAACAACGGTGGATTAACAAGTTCCATGCACGTGGACTATGACTTTCTGACCGAACCATATTTCAACCAGCATACGATGGGTTTTAGACGAGCATTTTAACGAGCGACCACGATCGCCAAGTAATAAGACGGAGCAAAACAATGACTACATCAGCACAGGTTCAACAGCAAACAAAGGTTCGGCTCACCGCCGATTTGATTGGTCAGATGGTCTGGTTGCTTGGCGCGTCAGTCGTAAGTATCCTCGTTGGAGCATTTTTTTGGAAACTCGGAGCAGACTTTACCATTCTTGCACTCCGGTGGTTCGCACGGGGTCTGGGTATTCCGCAGACAGGCTGGGGGTGGTATGTCGCGCCATTCACGTTTTCAGTCTTTGAACTTGCCGCTTGGAAACAGCGCGGTAAGCTGCCCCCTCGAATGCTTTTTGCGGCGCGTGGCATAACGGCTTTTGACATGGGAAGCACAGCATTTGGTGTGTTCCTCGCCATCGTAACGAGCTATTTCGTGATGCTGGGGATTGAAAGTCCAACCCAAATAATCTATGGCGTTGCAATCCTGATTGCTGGCGTTGCTGGATGGTCAATCACACTGTTTCCCGAACGCCTGGTGCTCGACGGCATACTCCAAATCGTCCAAGTCGCCAAGGCGTTTTACGTGGCCGTGAAAGGTGGTAAGTAGATGGACTTCATGAGTATTCTGATGAACCCAATCGTTGAAGCCGCAATTCTGGCGATAATGGCATATGTTTCGTTCAAAAACCGCCAGCGCATTGCGAGGTTTCTTCATGAAGACCCGCGACCACAGGTCATCGACTTCGTTGCGCTCATGCGAGAGCAAGCGGCGCAAGATCAGAAGAAACAACCGAGTACGAATGCCACCGACAGTGTGGTTCCTGCAACTCCTGCTCCTGCCGTTCGGGGCGAGGCTCGTGCGCCGTACCAGCCGCTTGACCTCAACCCGGTCGCGCCGCAAGTCCAGAGCATTAAACTCTCGACGGTCGCGCAAGAGCAAAACGTCCTGGTGACTGGCCCGAAGGGTTCGGGTAAGACAACCATCCTCCGAACCATCCTGGGGCAGCGGTTGAATACGGAGTGTATTGCCATCGACCCGCACAACGAGCCGGGTAAGTGGCCTTGCCGGGTTGTCGGTGGTGGACTGGCGTGGCAGGAAATCGCCAGCGCGCTTCGGGCAATGGAAACCGGCATGACAAGCCGTTTCACTGACCTGAACAACGGTGTTTGCCGGTCGGGTGAGTTTCCACAGCGAACGTTTGTGGCCGACGAGTTCCTGGCGATTGTCCAAAAGTTGAATGGCAAGGCTAATCCGGTTGATGCTGGTGAACTTCTGATCTCTCGCTTAACCCAAGGCCGCAAGGTCGGTGAGTGCATTCTGCTGGCGGCACAGAACGACACAGTTCAGGCGCTTGGTATCAGCGGCAACTCCGACCTGAAGGCGTGTTTCGACTACCTGATCTTCCTTGGTGGACTCATTGATACACGCGCACGGAAGCAACACGGTTGCCCAGAAGACATTGCTCAGGAAGCCTTTCGGCAGAAGCGTCCAGCAGTTGTATGGCATCCCGAAAGAAATAACTGGTTCGTTCTTATCTTCGACCTTAAGCCAGTTCGTGAAGGTGAAGTGTTAAGTGTTTCACCAACGGTTCCGAGTGGTTCCACGGAACTGGTTCCCGTGAAAACGCCCGAAATCACTGGTTCCGAGCATGGGAACCAGTACGGAACTGGTTCGGAACCAGTACCGGGAACCGATAGCATTGATGATGAAACAATAAAGGCTTTACACAGTGCTGGCTGGTCACGGAACAAAATTGCTGAACGGATGAAGGGGCGGCGGGAGGATCGACTGGCCCGCATCCGCCGAGCACTCGGTGATGACCAGACAACGGGCGCAGCGATTGCAGCTTAGTGGTGAATGAACGACCCGCCACGACGGGCAAGTTATAGGAGGTCGAAATGACCACACAGTCAATGGCAACAAACTCGGTAGCTCGCTTCTACGGCGATTGGATTGAGCCTGCTTTCCAGTTCGTCGGTGGCATCATCAAGTCACTTTCACGGGGTGAGCGTGTCATGCTTGCAGCGGTCTTGTTCGCTGGTGGAGTGGGTGCATTCGGTACACACGACTTCTTTGCTGAGTCGCGTGGGTGGCTTGTCGGGTGGTTCGCAGCAGCTTGTATTGAGGCTACCTACCTCGGCAGTGCCGGTATTGCTGTGAAGTTGCCCGGCCAGATCTGGCTCTCCCGTGCTCTGGCAGGCATTGGCGCGCTTGGCAGTATGTTCTTCAACGTTCTGGTTAGCCTGCGCGAGCGTCTTCCTGGGCTGTTCGGAATGCACCTTGTGAATGGGAAGATGGTAGAAGGAGGTGCGATTACCTGGCCAACGAATGACCAACTCATTGTCTATGGCTCGATGAGTCTGGTGGAGGGTGTCATCATCCCCCTGATTGCACTCCTGGGGGCCTTACTGCTGCACTCAATGGCAAGTCATCGGCTACTGGACGCCGACGCCAAGGAAGCACAAATCCAGAACCGTAAGGATGCCAAGCCATTCGGTTGTCCGTTCTGCCCAGCAGCATTCGACAGCGCTCCAAAACTCTACGGCCATGGCCCACAGTGTGAGGGGTACAAGAACTCGGAACTACCAATCGACGAGCGAAAGGCAATCATCCGCAAGGCGGTTGATGACGCGAAGCAGCGGATTTTGGAGGGTTAGGAATTTGGCTTTGTGAATACCTCAGAGAGGGTCTGGGTAGACCCTCTCGACCCCCTCTTGAGGGTCTGGTGAGGGTCTGGTGAGGGTCTATGGAGGGTCTGGGTAGACCCTCTCGACCCCTTCTACAGATGCCAGTAGCACATTATCAAACCCGCAAATCAGGCGGGTTTTTATGTTTTATAGACCATAGATCCAATTCCATCATATACCGAAAAATTGGATATCGCGTTGGATATCGCCCCCTGCCCACCCACCTCATTCCGCATCAGGAAGCGAAGTATCATGAATTTTGGTATTGTAGCAAATATTGACAAATGTATTTCAGCCGATTTGTAGGTTTTATACAGCGCGTCCGCGAGCGGGCGACCGACAAACGAGAGACTCACCACAGAGACACAGAGGGCACGGAGAAATTGGGAACGCAACCACGAAGGCACGAAGACACGAAGATTTAAGGATATATCATTGGGATGACCTTCATCTTGTCATCTTATCATCTTGTCACCCCGTCACCTTGTCTCCCCATCTCCTGTCTCCCAGTCTGCCGCCCCGCCCTCACCCCAGCAGCGCCGCGCAGTCGAGGTCGCGGAAGGCGCCGGCCAGACACTGCAGTTTGGGCCACCAGTAGGCGCGCGACGAGCCGGCCACCGCGTCGTGGATTGGGTCGAAGAG
>LJCR01002795.1 GCA_001399705.1 Kouleothrix aurantiaca | reverse complement strand
GCCCGGCCTGGCCTGCCTGCACGGCCGGCGTGTTCGGGCCTGCGCGGCGAACGGCTCGATCTGCTGCAAAGCCCGGCGTTCCAGGAAGAATTCCCGAGCATCCGCACCGCCTTCGACCCGCAGACCATGCGCGAGCAGATTCAGGCCACGCTGTTTGGCAAAGGGCATGCGAACTACGTGATCGAGAAGTGCGAGCTGGATCAGGCGACCTACCTGCCGGGCGAGGGCGTGGCGCTGCGCTACGAGGTGAGCGCGAAAGACCGCATTACGCTGCAAACTATTGAGCCGATCGTGATTGGCATGGTCTTCCCGAACCAGCTCGCCTGCGCGCTGTATATGCGCGACAAACTGGCGCCGCTGGTTGAGCTGATGCGCGGCCGGCCCGAGATCACGCCGTTCAGCACGCCGGCCGCGATCATCGAGCCATTGCATATGATCCTGCACGTCTTCCCGATCGACGGCGAGCTGCCCGCGCTGGTGCCCGCCACCGACCCGCAGCGCATGGCCGAACTGTTTCGCGAAACTTTGCCCGAGGCCACCGACAATGGGTACGAGGTCGAGCGCTGCAAGGTCGAGCTGGTCGATTACGCGCGCCGCTTCCGCTCGGTGCTGCGCTACACCGTCGAGGGCAAGCGCGCGGGCGCCCGCGCCGAACGCCAGATTGTGTATGGCAAGGTGTTCAACGACACGATTGGCTCGCTGGCTGGGCCGGTGACAAGCGCGCTGCGCGATGCCACCAGCGACCCGCGCACCAGCTACAAGTTTGCGGTGCCCCGCGCGCTGGCCTGGCGCCCCGACATGCAGCTTTCGCTGCTGGAGGCCATCCCCGGCAAGCCCGTGATCTC
>LJCR01002799.1 GCA_001399705.1 Kouleothrix aurantiaca | reverse complement strand
GCCCTACACCCGGCCGTATCGCGGCCACCTGCTGCTTGGCACGCTCTACGCGGCCATTGGCGCAAGCGCCAGCGCCTACAGCCCGGCGCTGCTGGGCCGCGCCATCGACGACCTGCGCGCGGGCGTGGCGCTCGATGCGCTGCTGTGGTACGCGCTTGGCCTGGTCGGCCTTGCCACCACGCTGGCGATATTCCGCTACATGCTGCGCATGCTCAGCGGCGCGGTGGCCGTGGGCGTGACCTACACCATGGGTCAGGCCATGTTTGCGCGCCTGCTCCAGTTCGACCAGCGCACGCTGCGCGAGTACGGCACCGGCGACCTGCTGTCGCGCGGCACCAGCGATTTCATCTACATCTGGCGATTTTTCAGCGCCGGCTTTCAGATGTCGGCGCACGCGCTGTTTTTGCTGGGCATTGGCTGCGGCCTGATGGCGCTCACCAGCCCCTTGCTGGCCGGCATTGTGGTGGTGATGCTGACGCTCAGCGTGGCGCTGCAGCTTGGTTTCAACCACACCATCGAGCACGCCTTTGTGCGGGTGCAGCGCGAGCTGGCGCGCATGTCGGCCTTTTCGCAGGAGCACCTCGGCGCCGAGCGCATGCTGGCCGCCTACACGCAGGAGCCGCCGACCATTCGGGCGTTCGAGCGCGTCAGCGAGGGCTATGCGCGTGAAAACCTGCGCTACGTGCTCATGTCGAACGCGGTGACGCCGCTGCCGAATCTGGTGGTGCGGCTGGCCTCGACGCTGGTGCTGGCAATCGGCGGCATGATGATCATTCAGGGGCGGCTGACGATCGGCCAGTATGTCCAGTTCATTGTTTACCTGACACTGCTGAGCAATGCGGCCG
>LJCR01002796.1 GCA_001399705.1 Kouleothrix aurantiaca | reverse complement strand
GGGTATGTGGTGGCCGAGCCGCAGGACGACGGGCGCGCGCCGGCGGTGGGCCTGCTGATCGAGCGCGGCTCGATGCCTGCCATCCTCGATATTTTTTATGGCGAGGTCATCCGCGGCTTTCAAACCGAGGCGCAGCGCCTGGGCTACCAGGTGGTGCTGCATATGTTTGATCGCACCGAGGAGCGTTTCGACCGGATGTACAGCAGCCTGGCGAGCGATGTCCACGGCTTTGTGATTGCGAACGACGGCGATATTACGCCCATGATGATGGCCCAGGCGCAGAGCGCGCAGCTGCCGCTGGTGCTGATCGAAAGCTATTTGCAAGGCCAGCACCTGCCCTGCGTGATCGGTGACAACTTTACCGCCGGCTACACCGTCACCCGCCACCTGCTGGCGCAGGGCCACCGCGATATTGCGCTGCTGCGCGGCCTGGAAAAGTATAGCAGCCTGGTGGATCGCGGGCGCGGCTTTCTGGCCGCAATGGCCGAAGCGCAGGCGCCGATCGTGCCGGAGTGGATGCCGCTGCCGACTGGCACGCTCTTCCAGCGCGGCTACGCCCAGATGCGCGAGCTGCTGAAGCTGGCCCACCGGCCCACCGCCGTGGTCGCGATCAGCGACAAGACGGCGTTTGGCGCGCTGGAGGCTATCCGCGAGACGGGGCTGCGCATCCCCGACGACATGGCGGTTGCCAGCATCGACGATGTGGCCGAAAGCGCGCACACGCGCCCGCCGCTCACGAGCTACCACATCGCGCGCGCGGATATGGGCGTGCTGGCGATGCAGAAGCTGCACCGCCTGATCACCGGCGAGCCCGAGCTGCCGGTGAAGAGCCTGGGGTATGGCGA
>LJCR01002798.1 GCA_001399705.1 Kouleothrix aurantiaca | reverse complement strand
GAAGCGGTTGCGCAGTATGGCTGCCCCGGCGCGGCAACGCTTGAGATCACGCTGCCCGCCGACGCGCGCGCGATCCGCTGGCAGGTGCAGTGGTTCGAGAAAGCGGCGTGCCGCCTGCCCGAGGCGCCGTGGTTTTCGTTTGCGCCGGCAGGGGTTGCCGCGCGCGGCTGGGAATTGCAGAAGATGGGCCAATTCATCGCGCCCGACGATGTGGTGCGCGACGGCAATCGGCACCTCCACGCCGTTGAGGCCGTGCGCTACGCCGACGCACACGGCACGCTGCGCCTCGACACGCCCGACGCGCCGCTGGTCGCGCCCGGCGAACCCGCGCTGCTGAACTTCACGAACCGCTTTGCGTCGCTGCGCGGCGGCGTTCACGTCAATCTGTACAATAACGTGTGGGGCACGAACTTCCCGATGTGGTATGAGGATGATGCGCGCTTTCGCTTCACGCTCTCGCTGGGTTAGTTTTCATCGCGAAGACACGAAGGCACGAAGATTTTAGTAAACCTTCATGCCTTCGTGTCTTTGTGGTTCATTGGAACTTATGCGATTGCTGCCAGCGCGCGGCGGATGAGTGCTTTCGCCAGCGGCACTTTGTAGCCGTTCTGCTCCAGCGGCGCGGCGTCGTCCAGCGCGGCGTCGGCGGCCTGCGCGAACAGCTCATCACTGGGCGCGGCCCCAACGAGAAGCTCCTCGGCGGCGCTGGCGCGGTGCGGAGTATTCGCCACGCCGCTCAGCACCAGCCGCGCGGCGGTGATGGGGCCGTTTTCCACCTGAAGCGTCGCCGCCACACCCACCAGTGCAAACGCCCAGACCTTGCGATCCATTGCTTTCAGGTAGGT
>LJCR01002797.1 GCA_001399705.1 Kouleothrix aurantiaca | reverse complement strand
GAATAAAGTGTAAAGCATCCCTTTATTGCACATCATAAGGTTTATAGTTGTGAAGGATACATGTATTTTCTTGAGGTGAATGGTACAAAGAATGACATTAAATAAATAAAGTGCATATTCATTGGTTATTCAAAAGGATTTATGGCATAGTTTTCAACCTAAAGATGAATATAGGATAGAACTACTGTCATAGGTGGCCGATGCAATAATTCCAAAGGTAAGAGGTTAAAATAAACTTCGTCCTTCATTTGACCCAAAGGGAAAGCTAGAAGAGAGAAAGAAGGAAACCATTTCATTACCTCTTTCTCCGCACCCGACATAGATGAAGAGGGAGAAGGAAAGGGAGCATAATTTGTAAAAGATATGATAATTTATTAAATTCCAACAAATGATCACATTGATAAGTAGGTTAGTGGAACTGAAAGAGTATAATCAGTATGAATACAATGTGGAAGTGCAAGCACTGCTTTTAGAAAAGGCTGAAAATAACATAAAGAAATAAATAAACAAGCAATATTGCTGTTGTGGCCCACAAATAAAGGACTATGGCACAATACAAAATAATGAATAGCCTGCCAAGAAATAATGAGTGAGATAGAGCGATTTTCATTCATCAATGCTTGCCGGTCTTTATAAAAAGCTGAGGGATTTCCTCTTTTGAAGTTCTCTCATTATGCCTCTATGCTTGAAAATTCAAAAGCCGGTTCTCAGCATGAATTTATTTTAGATAACTGAGGTTGTCATAACATTCAAGTTCTAAACAATGCTCATTTACTCCATTACCGTTCAACAACATGCAAGCAAGTAAAAGCAGCTGACTTATATATAATGCAGAACCAAAATTT
>LJCR01002794.1 GCA_001399705.1 Kouleothrix aurantiaca | reverse complement strand
GCCCGCCCGTCAGCATTGCCACCGTGTAGCCGCCCAGCGCGAGA
This sequence comes from Kouleothrix aurantiaca, assembly GCA_001399705.1. Taxonomy (GTDB): domain Bacteria; phylum Chloroflexota; class Chloroflexia; order Chloroflexales; family Roseiflexaceae; genus Kouleothrix; species Kouleothrix aurantiaca. The sequence continues at coordinate 802 of LJCR01002794.1, read as the reverse complement.
CACGCGGCGTAGCCCAGATCGAGCAGGCCGGCGTAGCCCAGCACAATGTTCAGGCCTACCGCCAGCAGCATAAACAGCAGAATCTTGATCGCCACAAGCTCGTAGTGCAGGCCCAGCGCCAGATCGAGCAGCGGGTAGGCCACCACCAGCAGCAGCAGCGCGGCCGTCAGGCGCGGGCGCAGCCGGCTCACCGGGCGCTCGCCCAGCTCGTCGGCGCTCATGCGCTCGGCTGGGTTGTCGCTTTGCGCGCTGCCAAGCAAGCCGCCCGGTCGCAGCGTCAGCGCGCCAATTAGCACTACCATCAAGAGCACGGGCGTCCACTGCGAGGCCAGGAAATAATCGCTGAACGCCGCCAGAATGCCCAGCAGCAGCCCGCTAAGGAACGCGCCACGCGGCCGACCAATGCCGCCAAGCACAGCGGCGGTAAAAGCGAACAGGCCGCTCTGCACGCCATATTCAGTGTAGGGGTGCTGGTAATAGATCGTGAAGATAAACGCCGCCGCGCCCGAGAGCGCGCCGCCAATCGCAAAGGCTAACCGAATTGCGCCGTGGTGGTCGATGCCGCACAGCCGCGCCATTTCGGCATCCTGCGCGCAGGCGCGCAAGGCCCGCCCGGCGCGCGAGCTGCCCAGAAACCAGCCCACCAGCAGCGCCAGCGCTACGGCAAACACGAGCACCAGCAGGTCTTTCAGCGTGTAGCTGACATTCAGGCGCAGCCCACTCGCCTGCACAAGGTCGAGCTTGGGCAACAGATCGTGCACACCCAGGCGCGGCACCTCGGGCACGCCCCGCGTGCTGTGGT
>LJCR01002793.1 GCA_001399705.1 Kouleothrix aurantiaca | reverse complement strand
CTTCGGCGCAGCGCACCAGCATGTACTGGCCAGCGCGCACGCTGCGCGCCAGCTCGGGCGCTTCGAGCGTCAGCCAGCGCAGCCCGCTCGTGGCGGCGCGCTGCTCGGCGATTGGGAGCAGGCGTTGCTGGGCCATAGTGCTACTCTTCGCCTTCGTCGCCCAGAATGCCGGGCAGCTTGGAAGGCATCTGGAGCATGCCGGTGCTCGCGCCAAAGTTACCGCGCCGGAAGGCGATCTCGCCGCGGAACATCGTCAGCATCACCTGGCCCTTCAGCTTCTGGCCGTGCACCGGCGAGTTCAAGCCTTTCGAAGCGAACTTCTGCCGGTCGACCACCCAGGTCTGGTCGGGGTCGAAGATCACGATATCGGCGGGGCTGCCGGGGCGCAGCGTGGCGGGCGTGCGCTTGATCACCGAGGCCGGGCCTTCGGTGAGCTTGGCGATCAGGTTCACAAGATCCATTTCGCCGCGATGCACCAGCGTCAGCACCAGGCCCAGCGCAGTTTCCAGGCCCGAAATGCCCGGCGCGGCCAGGCCATACTCGCATTCCTTATCGACATGGCTGTGCGGCGCGTGGTCGGTTGCGATCGCGTCGATTGTGCCGTCGCGCAGGCCCTCGATCAGCGCCTCCACATCCTCATCGCTGCGCAGCGGCGGGCTGACGCGCGTGCTGGTGTCGTAGGGCGGAATCTGCGTCGGGTCGAGCCAGGCCGGCAAACCAAGCTCGGGCTGTTGGCGGCGCTTGCGCTTGCTGCGTGGCGCGGCAGGCGGCTCGCGGCGCTGGTTCGGTTCGCCCTGCGAGCCAAGCACCCAGCGGTCAGTCAGCGTCAGGTGGTGCGGCGTGGCC
>LJCR01002791.1 GCA_001399705.1 Kouleothrix aurantiaca | reverse complement strand
GCGTATGAAAGCCCATGTCGAGCTGTAGGCAGTGCAGGGTGAGGTCGGCGCGAATGCGGTTGGTGGCGGTGAGGCCGACGTTCTGAGCCACGTACTGGCAGCCCACCAGCGTCCAGCTCTGGGCCAGCGCAACGACGAAGTAGGCCACGCCGAGTCCCAGCAGGGTGCGCAGGTCGCTGCCCGCCATCGCCCGGTCGATAAAGGTTTGCACCACGCGCGGCAGGCCCAGCTGCAACGCCAGGTCGGCCAGCATCAGCGCGGCCAGCGCGGCCATGCGCGTGCGCTGCGGTGCCAAATATGCGCGGAGAAAACCGCCATAGGGCGCGGACGAGGCTTGCATGGCTTTTCTTTCAGTTGGGGAAGATACAAGCGGGAGAACAAACCGTTGCAGCGTAGCACGGAGGTGCGGCGGGGTCAATCAGCCATTTGATGGAGGTGGGCAGGGGCTTGTACAGCCGAAGATCAAACGATTGAGCCACAGAGAACACGGAGATCACCGAGCAGGAAAACCAAACTCAGTGCCCTCTGTGCGCTCTGTGGCTCAACTGATCTTCTCTTCGCTTAACCAAGGCTGCTGAACAGCGCCAGCCGGTAGCTGCCCGGCTCGGCGGGGCTCGGCGCAGAAACCCACTCTTGCTGGGCGACAACGCCGGTACACGCGCCGTAGGTCGCCAGCCGGATCGGGCCGCTGCGCGCGCGCTCGCGCAGGCGATCGAGCACCTCGTGGAGCATCGCGCCTTCGAAGGGCGTAAACAGGTAGAAGATCGTGCCGGCGGCATAGTCGGCGTGGCGCGCATCGGCGTTGAGAAACGTAACGTCAGTCAGGCTCAGCGCGGCGGCGCGGGCC
>LJCR01002792.1 GCA_001399705.1 Kouleothrix aurantiaca | reverse complement strand
CTGATACCAGTTAGTGATCGAACAGCGAAAGAGGCGCCCCATGAACCCACGCTACCCACGCTGGCTAGCAGGATTATTAGCATTTCTCTTCCCGATTATGGCCTCCAGTGCGATGCTGGTGCACACGCAGGCGCAACCACAGCGCGTCTTTGCACCCGCGAATGTCGCGCGAACCCGCCCCGCCGGCAAGCCGCGCACCACCGTCTCGGCGCAATCAGGCGCGCTCGCCGCGAACGTTGCCGCCAACATGTCGGAAACATTCGAAGGCGCGTGGCCGTCGGCCGGCTGGACGCTGCAGGATTATGGTACCAGCGGCGGCGAATACCTGTTTGGAAAGCGCGACTGTAACCCGCAGAGCGGCAGCTTTGCCGGGTGGGGCGGCGGCGGCGGCGCCAATGGCTCCGGCCTGGCGTGCGACGCCAAATACGCAGACAATGTGTACACGCTGGCCACCTACGGCCCGTTCGATCTGACCAACGCCGCAAGCTCGGTGCTAACCTTTTCGTTCACCGGGGCCAGCGAGAAAGACTACGATACCCTCTTTGTCGCCACCTCCATCGACGACTACTACTACTGCGGCGGCTCGTACAGCGGGGATTATTCTGCGGGCTATGTGCGCGGAACGCTCGACCTCAGCGACCTGAGCTGCCCAGGGCAGCCGTCCACGATGCTTGGCCGCACAAACGTGACGGTCGCATTCTTCTTTATCAGCGACGATTCGTTCAACGATATCGGCTTCACCGTCGATAATATTGCGCTGGCAAGCAGGCAGAACGCGCCAACGCCGACGAATACACGCACCAGCACGCCAACCAGCCAGCCCACCGACACACCCACCGACACACCC
>LJCR01002790.1 GCA_001399705.1 Kouleothrix aurantiaca | reverse complement strand
AGATACGCTCAGTGTACGCCAAGGCGTTTATTGATCTAGCACCACAGATTCAATACCAAGCTCGGTGCGCAGCGCGCCGATCAGGTCTTCGCTACAATGCACTTTGTGGCGCGGCTGAAGCAGCACGATCGTCTCGCCATTTGGGATGTGCAGGATCACGCTGGCGTCGCCCTCGCTCTGGCGCAGCAGCCGGTCCACGCGGTGCATGCGCACCACGTCGGCGTCGAGGTCGCCGGTGCGGGGCAGGAACAGCCGCAGCTGCTGAACAAACGCGGGCACGGGCGGGCTGGCCGCGCCGTGGCCGTTGCCGTTCGCGTGGCCGTTGCCGTTGCCATTCGTGCCAACCTTCATGCGCGAGCGGATCACGCTCAGCGGACTTTCGGGCGCGGGCGGTTCGCCTGGCGCAGGCGGCTCATTCGGCGCGGTGACCGGCGCGGCGCCTACCGCGCGCGAATCCATGCCGGCCGGGTGTGGCGCGTCGTCGTGCGGAGCAGCCATGCTTCCAACCTCCTCGATTGCCGGCGGCAGCGCCTCGGCACGATTTTCCAGATCCATCTGCGGGGCCAGCTCGGGCGCTTCGGCTGGCGCGGCCGCCAGGTCAAGCGTTTCGGCGCTTTCCAGCAGCAGCTGAATGCTTTCATTGCGCTTGTCGACCTTGGCCATCACCCGCAGCAGCGCGTCGTCCTGCAGCAGCTCGCGGTATTTCTCAAAGCTCTTGGGGAAGACCACCATCTCGACCGAGGATTCCAGGTCTTCCAGCGTGGCGACGAGCATGCTGTCGCCTTTTTTGGTCGCCAGGCGCTTGGTTCCGCTCAGCATGCCAACAAAGGTGTGCACCTTGCCCACCAG
>LJCR01000279.1 GCA_001399705.1 Kouleothrix aurantiaca | reverse complement strand
CAGCATCGGCCAACAGCTCGACACGTTTGGCGGGCATGCCGACGATCTCGGCGCGCGAGTAGCCAGCGAAGCGCAGAAAACTGTTGTGACATCGAGAATGCGCCGGCTCTCGAGCGCGCTGATCACCATGGCCACCGGGCTGAGCTGAAAGATGGTTGCGAAGCGATCTTCCGAGCTGCGCAGCGCCGTTTCGGCCCGCACGCGCGCGCTGATGTCGCGCAAGATGACGGTGAAGAGCTGGCGCTCGCCGACCGCGACGCAGGAGATCGACGCCTCGATCGGAAATTCCGTGCCGTCGGCGCGCAAAGCCGTGAGCGGCCGCAGCGCGCCCATGGCCCGCGCCGTGACGCCGGTGCGCCCAAACGCCTGAATATGCGCGCGGTGCGCCTCGCGAAGCCGCACGGGAATAAACCGATCCAGGGTCTGGCCGTGTGCGTCGCGCGCCGAGCAGCCAAACATGCGCTCGGCCGCCGCATTCCAGATCGCGATGCGCTGCGTGTCGTCCACGGTAATAATTGCATCCATGGCGGAGTCGATGATGCTCGCCAGCTGGGCCTGGCTATCGCTGAGATTGCGATTCAGGCGGCGCATCTCGGTTTCGGCGCGCAGGCGCTGGCCCAGCTGGCCCTGCAGCTCGGCCACAAGCTGGCCGTTGCGAATCGCCAGCGCGGCGCGGTCGGCCAGATCCTGCACCAGCTGAATGTCGTCGGCCGTGTAGGGCGCGCGCTCGTGCTGGTGGCGCAGCAGGCAGAGCAGGCCAATTGCTCGCTGCTCGGTGTGCAGGGGCGCGAGCATCAGGCTGGCGCCGGGGAGGTAGCCGAGCAAGGTGCATTGCGGCGCATGGTCGCCTGGAACAAGCAGCACGGGCGAGCGGCCGGCCAGCGCGCGCTGCGCACAAGGGTCGTGCGCGGCATCGAAGGGCTGGGCTTCCCAGCCCGCGCGCAGCTGCACACACACCAGCGGGCTGGTATCGGCTATGGCCAGCAGCGGCAGCGCTTCACCTTCGCTGCCCAGCAGATACAGCATGCATGCGTCGCCCAGCGCGCGGGCCATGGTCTGCGCAACCAGGTCGAGCGTGGCCGGGTAGTCCTGGCTGGCGCGTGCAAAGGCATGCGAGGCATCGGCCAGGATTTTCAGGCGCGCCGTTTGCGCGCGCAGCGCCGCTTCGGCCTGAACGCGCGCCTCGATTTCTGCTTTCAGGCTTTCGACATGTTCGTGCAGCATGCCGGTGAGCTGCCGCAGGTAGGCTTGATCAAGCGTCTCGGTGCTGGCTGGCGCGGCCGGCGGCTCGCGCTCCAGGGCATCGCGCACCGTGGCAAGAATGGTTTCGGGCTCGGCCGGCTTGGTGAGAATATGCAAGATCCCGGCAGAGGCCGCCAGCTGGCGCACCTCGCTATCGAGATCGAGCGCGGTGTACAGCATCACCCGCATGGATGCCAGATCGCGATCGGCGCGCAGGCGCGCTACCAGCGCGTAGCCATCCAGCCCTGGCATCAGAATATCGGCGATGATCAGGTCGGGGCGCTGCTCGCGCGCCAGCAGAAAGCCAGCCTCGCCATCACTCGCCAGAAGCACGTGATGGCCAAGGTAGCCCAGCATCCTCACCAGCAGTTCGCCATTCAGCGGCTCGTCGTCGATGACCAAAATACGCGCCATTGCGTTCTCCACAGCACAGAAGCGTTGGTTGTTGAACATTGCTCAGCGTTTGTGGGCGAACACACAACGGCTGAACAAGAAAACAATGCCGCTACAGGCCGATATTCGCTGAAACGCGCCTTTCACCTCGCAGTATTCATAGATATTATACGGTTATTGTTCGCCGCTGGCACATTCTTTGCTTCTATGGGCGATGGTTCCCACTACCATGGAATGCTGACTATGCCCCAATCAACCGTTCAGCGGGTTCGCGGATATATCACCGTTGTGCAAGAAGGGCGCTTTCAGCTCCAGGCCGACGGTGGCCAGGGCTTGCTGCTCACGCTCGCGCACAACGCCGACGCTGATGTGGCGGCACTGCAGCAGTTCTGCGCGGCGCACACCTATGTTGCAGTAGAATATGCAGGCACGCCCGATTTGGCGAGCGGCGCGGCGCAGAGCGTGCGCGCCATAGAATAACCGGCCAGCGCGAATGCCCGTTCGCTGCCCGGCCACGCGATGGTGCGCCGCGGCCCCATAGCATATAATACAATCCTCTGTTTCATACGCTCTAGAAGGAGTTTCCCATGGCGCGAGTGCGCGAAGGGCTGCTGGGCCGCGCGGGCGAATGGCTGCGCGATTGGTCGGTGCTGCGCCAGCTGCACGGCGAAGACGCAAACAGCACGGCCGCCGAGTCGGCGGCGTCGCGGCGGCTGCGGCCCCGCCTGGAAGAGGCCGATACTGTTGGCACCAGCATCTGCCCCTACTGCGCGGTTGGCTGCGCGCAGCTTGTGTACGCCAAGGGCAACGACATCATCCACATCGAAGGCGACCCGCGCAGCCCGATCAATGCAGGCACGCTCTGCCCGAAAGGCGCGGCCACCTTTAGCTGGCTGCTCAACCCCAACCGGCTCACCACTGTGAAGTATCGCGCGCCCGGCGCAGACCACTGGGAAGACAAGCCGCTCGACTGGGCGATGGAGCGGATTGCACAGCTCGCCAGGCGCACCCGCGACGAAACCTTTGTCGAAAAGCTGCCCGACGGCACGGTGGTAAACCACACCATGGCAATCGCCCAGCTTGGCGGCGCAACGCTCGACAACGAAGAAAACTACCTGATCAAGAAGCTGTGCAGCGGCGGCCTGGGAATGACCTGGATCGAAAACCAGGCCCGCATTTGACATAGCTCTTCTGTGCCCAGTTTGGGCGCAAGCTACGGGCGCGGCGCCGCAACAACCGCGCAATGGGATCTCGCCAACGCCGACTGCGTGGTGGTGATGGGCTCGAACATGGCCGAAAACCACCCGATCGCGTTTCGCTTTGTGATGCAGGCGAAAGAGAAGGGCGCGACCGTCATCCATGTCGACCCGCGCTTCACGCGCACCTCGGCCATGGCCGATATCTACGCGCCGGTGCGCCCCGGCTCGGACATCGCCTTTCTTGGCGGCCTGATCCACTACATCCTTGAGCACGACCTGTGGTTCCGCGAGTATGTGCTGAACTACACCAACATCAGCACAATCATCGATGACGATTACAAAGGCGCCAGCGAGCTGGATGGCTTGTTTTCGGGCTGGGATGCAGAAACCAATGCCTACTCATTCGAAACATGGCAGTACCGAGGCATGCCCACGCCATCGCCACTGACCGAGCACGACGCGCCCAACGGCAGCGATCCGCAGGAAGAAGAAGCGACGCTGACCGCCGGCCCGCCGCCGCGCGACCCGACGCTCCAGCACCCCATGTGCGTCTTCCAGATTCTGCGGCGGCACTACGCCCAGTACACGCCCGAAATGGTCGAGCGCGTGTCGGGCTGCCCGCAGGAAACCTTCCTGAAAGTCGCGGAGGCGATCACCCGCAACAGCGGGCGCGAGCGCACCGGCGCGTGGTGCTACGCAGTGGGCTGGACGCACCACACCACCGGCGTGCAGATGATCCGCGCGGCCGCGATCATCCAGGCGCTGCTGGGCAACATTGGCCGGCCCGGCGGCGGCATTCTGGCGCTGCGCGGCCATGCCAGCATCCAGGGCAGCACCGACATCCCCACGCTCTACCACCTGCTGCCCGGCTACCTGCCCCAGCCCGACGCCACCAAGCCGCACAAGACGCTCGACGACTATCTCGAAGTCGAGGCGGCGCCAACCGGCTTCTGGCACAACTTCCCGAAGTACACCGTCAGCATGCTGCGCGCCTGGTATGGCGAGAATGCCACGCAGGCGAACGGGTGGGGCTATGAATGGCTGCCCAAGATCACCGGCGACCACTCGCAGCTGCCAATGACGCTGGCCATCCGCGACGGCACGATTCGTGGCCTGTTCCTGACCGGCCAGAACCCGGTGGTTGGCGGGCAAAACACGCATATGATCCGCCAGGCGCTGCCGAACCTGGAGTGGATGGTGGTGCGCGAAACCTTCGAGAACGAAACCGCTTCGTACTGGTACAAATCGCCCGAGGTCGAGCGCGGCGAGCTGCGCCCGCAAGATATTCAGACCGAGATTTTCATGCTGCCGGCCGCGCTGCCGGGCGAGAAGGAAGGCACGTTTACCAACACGCACCGCCTGATCCAGTGGCACGACAAGGTCGTCGAGCCGCGCGGCGACATTCGCTCCGACCTGTGGTTCTTCTACCACCTCGGCAAGCGCCTGAAAGAGCTGTACGCCGACAGCGACGACCCAAAGGACGCACCGATCAAGAACCTGCGCTGGGATTACCCCGAGATCGGGCCGCTCGCCGAGCCGTCGGCCGAGGCGATTTTGCAGGAGATCAACGGCTACAGCTGGGCGGATCGCGCGCAGCTCGACAGCTTCGCCGACCTGAAGGACGACGGCTCGACCGCCTGCGGGGCGTGGATCTACTCGGGCATTTTCGCGCCCGACGCCGACCACCCCGAGGGCTTCAACCGCGCCGCCGCCCGCAAGGGCGACGACTGGGTGGCGCTGGGCTGGGGCTTCGCGTGGCCGGCCAACCGCCGCCAGATGTACAACCGCGCCTCGGCCGACCCGGCCGCGACCAAGAACACCGCGACGGCGACCTGGAACAAGGCAACCTACTCCACGCCAAAC
>LJCR01002788.1 GCA_001399705.1 Kouleothrix aurantiaca | reverse complement strand
AAGCAGCAGCGAGGCCATCAATGAAGGATCCCGAACAGCAGCGCCAGCACCGGCAGCGCGACCGCGAAGTGCGCTATTTCGCCACGCTCAAAGTCATTGCCGAAACCCTCAACAACGGCGTCAACCTGCGTCAAACGCTTGCCGGCACGCTGTCGCTCGTGATCGAGCTGCTCGACCTGCACACCGGCTGGCTGTTTCTCAGCGACGACCAGGTGATCTTCTCGCTGGCCGCCTCGCACGATCTGCCGCCCGCGCTCGAATACCCCGGCCCGGCCTGGCGCGAACCCTGCGAGTGCCAGAAGCTCGCCCACAGCGGCGTGCTGCGCAGCGGCACCCAGGTGGTCGAGTGCAGCCGCCTCGGTGGCGCGGCTGGCGACCGGCAGGGGCTGGCCTACCACGCCAGCGTGCCGCTGATCAAGGGCGACCGCCTGCTCGGCATCATGAATGTCGCGACTTCACAGTGGGATGTGTTCACGCCGCAGGACATCGGGATCCTGACCGCAATCGGCCATCAGATCGCCACCACCATTGAGCGCACCGAGCTGGCCGAGCAGGCCACGCGCGTCGCGCTGGTCGAAGAGCGCAACCGCCTCGCCCGCGAAGTACACGACACCCTGGCCCAGGCGCTCACCGGCATCTCGCTCCAGCTCGAAACCGCCGACGCCCTGCTCGACAGCGCGCCGGACCGCGCGCGCGCTCGCATTCAGCAGGCGCTTGAGTGCGTGCGCGACAGCCTGGACGAAGCGCGCCGCTCGGTGCTCGATCTGCGCGCCGGCCCGCTCGAGCGCCAGGCGCTGCCCGAGGCGCAGCGCGAGCTGGCCCGCCGCTTCACCGACGAAACCCACATCCC
>LJCR01002789.1 GCA_001399705.1 Kouleothrix aurantiaca | reverse complement strand
AGCTGGCGCGGCTCGAAGGCGCGCCCGATTGCCAGGCCCAGCACCAGCCGAAGCGGGCGCGGCAGGCGCACGATCGCCGCCAGCAGCGGGGCAGCTTCTGGATGGGCGGGCGATGGCGCGGCCCAGCCGGGCAGGCGGTGCGGCGGGCGGGCGGCTTCTTTCGGCAGCGCGGCCAGCAGCGCGCGGATCAGCGCCGGCTCGTCGGGCGGCGTGCCGTCGAGGGCCATGCGCCGCACAGCCTGGATCAGCGCGCGCGCGGCCTGGCGTCGTCGCCAAGCAGCAGAATCGCCAGCCGGTATATATCATCGCCGTAGCGTTGCACGGCACGCTCAAGATCGGAAGCGGGTGTCTCAGAAACCACGGGCAACCTCGTCGTCGTTCAGTTGAGCGATGTGTCTACTGGTAAGACGCATGAGCGCGGGGTTTGTTTTGGAGGAAATGCTCACCAGCGCATTGTAGCGCGAGCGTGGCGCAAGCTTCGTTATGGTTGCGCGCAATAAGGCCGGGCCACAGAGCGCACAGAGAGCACAGAGTGAGAAAGCGAAACTCGGTATGCTTGTCACGCCAGCGGCATATTCCGAGCGCTTTAGTGCATGATCAAACAAGCGATGCAGAAATCAGGGAAACGTTTCTGCTTTGTAATCCCTAAACCCTGCACAGAAAGCGCCTCAGGTGCCGCGCTCGATCGCGCGGCCACGCTCGTCGGGCGGGGCAGCAAGCGCGTTGTAGTGAAGGGGCGGCAGGCCACGGAAGCGCCGCAGCGCCTGGACGTAAATTGTTTCGATCTCGGGGCCGGCGCGATCGGACGAGAGCGCGCGCATGGCGTGCTGGCGGCCAAGCTGGCCCAGGC
>LJCR01002787.1 GCA_001399705.1 Kouleothrix aurantiaca | reverse complement strand
GCATCTGCAGCACGCCCACCAGCAGAAAAGTGCCTGCGCCCGAGAGTAAGTAGCCGAACGCGATGCCAATCGCGCCGCCCACCAGGCACAGCACAATCGCCTCGATCAGGAACTGGAGCAGGATGTCGCGCCCGCGTGCCCCCACGGCTTTGCGAAGGCCAATTTCGCGCGTGCGCTGCGTCACGCTCACCAGCATGATGTTCATGATTCCAATGCCGCCCACCAGCAGCGAGATCCCGCCAATCACGCCGAGAAAGACCTTGAAGCCAGTCAGAATGCTGCGGAACTGCTGCATCAGCTCTTCCGAGCTTGCGACCACGAAATCATTGCTCTGGTAGGTCAGGCGATGGCGCTCGCGCAGCACCGCCGTCACCTGGCGCAGGGCAGCCTCCGACTGGTCGCGGTCGCGCACTTTGACGGTGAGCTGCGATACATCCACACGCGCGTCGAGCTGGTTGCGGAACAGGCGGTTGCGCGCGGCGTTGTAGGGCACGTACACCAGCTCGGCCGGGTTCTGCTGCGTGGCCTGATTGGGCTTGGTGTACAGCACGCCCACCACCTCGAAGCCTACGCCGCCAATCGTGATGCGCTGGCCCGGCGCACTTTCGGGCGCGCCAAACAGGTCTTGCGCCACGGTCTTGCCGATCACGGCCACGCGCGCGCCACTCGCCTCCTCGGCATCGCTGTAGTAGCGCCCCGGCCCGAGCACGTTCTCACTGATCGTGAAGTAGTTGGGCGTCACGCCAAGCACCTGGTAGTCGAAGCGGTCGCGCCCGGCGTCCACGATTGCGCGGCTGTCGTACTCCTTCACCACGGTTTCGACCAGCGGGGCCGCGCCGCCCTGCATGAG
>LJCR01002786.1 GCA_001399705.1 Kouleothrix aurantiaca | reverse complement strand
GATGTGCTGGTGGCGGCGGCGGGCTGGCCCGAGCAGATCGTGCATATCGACCGGCGCGACGAAATTGTGCAGGCCGCGCGCCGCTATCGCCTGGCCGACATTCACGCCTTTGTTGCGCGCCTGGCCGACACCGCAACCCAGCTGCGCGAAAACGTCAACCCCCAGCTTGCGCTGGAAAATGCGCTTCTGCACCTTCCTGGCGCGGCATAACCCCCATTTCAGCCAGCCCCGCAGAGTATGGTATAATCCGGCAACTCCGAACCGGCAAACGGTTTTTTACCCACGTGGTTGTGTGCATGGCGCGCGTATTTGTTGGCGCGGCAATTCGAAATGCCACAGGGGGCACCGGCGACCAGGCGACAGCGGCTTGGCAAGCATTGCTGCACGCCCGGCGTTGCCATGCGTTGATCGAGGCTCTGTAACAATCGAGAGCGGAGGCTTGTTGTGAAAGATGGCTACGCCATTGAGATGCGCGACGTCGTCAAACGCTTTGGCGAGGTGCACGCAGTTGATCATGTGTCGATGGAAATTCGCAACGGCGAGTTCTTTTCGATGCTTGGGCCTTCGGGCTGCGGCAAAACCACCAGCCTGCGTATGATTGCCGGCTTTGAATACCCCACCAGCGGCGAGATCTACCTGAACGGCACGCCGATCGGCAGCACGCCCCCGTTTCAGCGCAATGTCAACACGGTCTTCCAGTCGTATGCGCTGTTCCCGCACATGAGCGTGGCTGAGAACGTGGCGTTTGGCTTGCAGATGAAGAAAGTGCCGCGCGACCAGATCGGCCAGCGCGTGGACGAGGCGCTGGAAATGGTGCGTCTGGGCGGCTACGGCACGCGCCGGCCGCGCC
>LJCR01002785.1 GCA_001399705.1 Kouleothrix aurantiaca | reverse complement strand
ATACTGCACAAACGCCACCAGCGTGCCAAGCGTGGCCCAGCCGGCCAGCACGCCATTCCCGCCGCCATACAGCAGCAGCGAAAGGCCCAGCGCGGCCAGCACTTCCTGCACTGCCAGAAACATCGCGCTGTTCTGGCGCAGCACCAGCAGCGCCAGGCGGTAGCCATGGTTGTACACGCCATAGTCGCGCGCGCTGGCGGGCTGGCGGCCAAACAGCCGCACCAGCAGCATGCCGTTCAGGTGCTCGTTCAGAAAGCCGCTGATCATCGCCAAGGCGGTGCGCTCGCCCGTGGACGAGCGGCGAATGCGCCAGCGGAAGTAGCGCGTGACCATCAGCAGAATGGGCAGCACGCCCAGCGCAAGCAGCGCCAGCCGCCAGTTCACCGCAAACATCACCAGCACCACCGCCACCAGCGTCACGCTTTCGGTCAGGATCGTCACCACGCTGCTCGAAAGCAACTGGTTGAGCGCGTCGATGTCGCTGGTCAGGCGCGTCACCAGCTCGCCCGTCGGGTAGCGCCCGAAAAAGGCCTGGTCTTGCCCCATAAAATGGCGAAACAGGAGCGTGCGCAGATCGGCGAGCGCGCGCTGGCCGGCCTGCTGCAGGAAATAGGTTTGCGCGTACTGCAACAGGAACAGCGCGACCGCCGCGCCACCATACAGGCCGGCCAGCGGCCACAGCCCGGCTGTGTCGCCACGCGCAATCGGCCCGTCGATGGTTTGGCCCAGCAGGTAAGGCGGTGCGAGGCTCAAGCCGGCAGTGGCGGGCAGCAGCACCAGCGCCACCGTCATTGGCCGCCAGTGCGGCGCAAGCGTGGTCGCCAGCAATTTGAACATCGCAGCGTCCTGGC
>LJCR01002784.1 GCA_001399705.1 Kouleothrix aurantiaca | reverse complement strand
GGTTCAGGGCTTCTGCACGCCACAGACCGGCCCGCTCTCGGGGCGGCTGCTCCTGAGCGCATCGGAAGGCGATGCCAACCGTCAGGGCGACCGGATGCAGTTTGGCCGCGATGTCGCGTCGCTGGTGTCAATAGCCGGGCCAAACAACCCGATCAATAATTTCTTTGCCTCGCAGATCAACCAGGACACCGGCGCGCTGAACACCACCGGCTCGTTCGGCGCACAAAACCAGAACGCGCTCACGGGCGTCAACCGCGCGGCCGGCCGCCAGGGCTGGGACATCACCAACCTCGACGTGTCGGCGCGGCTGCAAAACGCCCAGGTCAGCGCCGTGGCGCGTGGCACCTCGACCGGCGACCAGTATATGATCAACGCGCTTGGCACGCAGATCGACGTGGGCGCGCCCTTCTTCCCGCCCGATGTCAAGCGCGTGGACAAGGCTGCCACCTTTGCGGGCGACACGCTGACCTATAGCGTGCGGGTGGAAAATCAGGGTACCGCCACCGCGCTGAATGTGCTCTTCACCGACACGCCACCCGCCGGCACGAGCTTCATCCCGAACTCGCTGACGATTGACGCGGTTGCGCAGCCCGGCGCAAACCCGGCGGCAGGCGTGCCGCTTGGCAATATTACCGAGGGAACTGCGAAAATCGTCTCGTTCAAGGTGCGCGTCGATAGCATCCCGGCCTCGTTCCAGTTTGAGAATCGCGCATCGTGGACGTATAGCTACGTAAGCTGCCAGGGCCAGACGCCGCGGAACGGCTCGGTGACCACCAACCCGGCGATCACGCGCGCGGCCAGCATCGCGCCGGTGAAAAGCGCCAACCCGACCGGCCCGGTCGGGTTGGCGC
>LJCR01002783.1 GCA_001399705.1 Kouleothrix aurantiaca | reverse complement strand
TGACAAGGCCGGGGGCGCGTGCTACGATCGGCGCGCTTAGGGGAGCAACCGCAATGACAAGCAGCGCGCACAACACAGTGGAGTATTATTACCCCGCATTGGGGTGATCGGCCTGTGCTCCACGCTTAGCTGCGCGAATGATCGTGAACCGACGTGGACACAGGTCCACGTTTTTTTATGCCTGCCGACCCGAACGAAGAAGGAATCGCGCAATGAACACAATTGATGAATTGCTGACGCGCGGCGTGGCCGAGGTGCTGATCGAGGCCGACCTGCGGCGCAAGCTGGCCGGCGACCGCCCGCTGCGGCTCAAGCAGGGCTTCGACCCGACCAAGCCCGATATGCATATTGGCCACGCGGTTGGGCTGCGCAAGCTGCGCAAGTTTCAGGAAATGGGCCACCAGGTGGTGCTGATCGTTGGCGACTGGACGGCGCAGATTGGCGACCCGAGTGGCCGCGACGAGACGCGCCCGCCGCTCACCGCCGAGGTTGTGCGCTCGAACGCCGAGACCTACATGCAGCAGTTCTTCAAGGTTGTCGACCGCGACCGCACCGAGGTGCGCTTTCAGAGCGAGTGGTTCGGCACTTTCGACCTGGGCAAGGCGCTGAAACTGGCGGGCAGCTTCACGCTGGCGCAAATGCTGCAGCACGAAACCTTCCGCAAGCGCTACGAAGAAGGCGGGCGGCTGACCATCCTTGAGCTGATGTACCCGATGCTGCAGGGCTACGACTCGGTGATGGTGACGCCCGATGTTGAGTTTGGCGGCACCGACCAGAAGTTCAACAACCTGGCCGGCCGCGAGCTGATGGCCCAGGCGGGCATGGTGCCGCAGGATATTTTCCTGGTGCCGC
>LJCR01002781.1 GCA_001399705.1 Kouleothrix aurantiaca | reverse complement strand
GTGGCCGACAGCTACCCGCACCTGATCAGCAACGACTGGGCTGCGCCCTATCGCGCCCAGCGGATCGTCGAGCTGATCGAAGCCAAGCCCAAGCTCGCGCCCGACGACATCGCCGCCATGCAGGCCGACCAGCGCTCGGCGCTGGCGCGCGCGGTGCTGCCCGCCATGCTCGCCGCGCCGCCCGCAAACGACCGCCAGAAGCAGGCGCTGGCGCTGCTGCGCGACTGGGATGGCACCACCAGCGGCGATAGCGCGGCGGCGGCAGTGTTCGAGGCCTGGTATCAGGAAGTGGCGGCGCGCATCTTCCAGGATGAAGTTGGCGGCGAAATCTGGGATGATTATGCCGACGAGCGCAACTACCACGCGATCATTCTGCCCACGCTGCTGCAAAACGCCAACGACCCCTGGTGCGACGACGTGACGACCCCGGCCAAGGAAGATTGCCCCACGCAGCTCGCCCGCGCGCTCGACGACGGGCTGGCGCGCATGGCGCAGGCGCAGGGCAGCGACGACATGGCGCGCTGGCGCTGGGATGCCGCCCACCACACCCTGTTCCCGCACAACGTCTTCGATGGCGTGGGCGCGCTCAAGCCGATCTTCAGCCGCAGCGTGCCAAACGGCGGCGACGGCTTCACCGTCGATGTCGCGCCGATCAGCCAGGGCAACGTGTACAACCAGACGCACGTGCCATCCTACCGCGAGATCATCGACCTGAGCGCGCTCGATTCGTCGCGCTTCATGCACACGGTTGGGCAGTCGGGCTATGTGCTCAGCGGCCACTACGCCGACCTGATCGCGCGCTGGCAGCGGGTGGAGTACCTGCCCATGCGTTTCGCGCGAAACACTGTCGATG
>LJCR01002780.1 GCA_001399705.1 Kouleothrix aurantiaca | reverse complement strand
AAATCGCAAACACCATAAGCAGACAGGGGTTGAGACCAAATCGCAAGCCCCGTTCACGGGGCGCGGCCCGGTAGCGCGGCGGCTTCAGCCCCGCGTGGTGCGCGCCAATTGCGCCCGCGCCCGGCCGTAAACAACCAGCTCAACCCAGCGCATTTCAAATAGCCACAACGACACTAAGAACGAATAACATCCTGATGCCCTTCGTGTCTTCGTGTCTTCGTGGCAATCGTTCCCTTGCCAGCCCCGCGCCCGGCGCTAAAATTGCGGGCACATGCGCAGCTTGACAAAGGCACGGCCCGCTGCTATACTCCGCTTAATCGTTTCACCACTTAATCGTTTAACAGATTAATCGTTTCAGCGGCGAGCAATGGCGACGATCAAGCAGGTTGCTGAACTGGCCGATGTCTCGACGGCGACTGTCTCGTATGTGCTGAACGGCACCGGCTCGGTCACCGCCGCGACGCGCCAGCGCGTGCTGGATGCAGTGGCGCAGCTGAATTACCAGCCCAGCCACGCCGCCCGCAGCATGCGCGGGCGCAGCCACACGCTGGGGCTGGTGCTGCCGGCACAGCCGGGCCGCCTGGCCGATCCGGCGCTGGCCGACATGCTGGCTGGCCTGACGGATGCGGCGGCGGCGCGCGGCTACTATGTGCTGCTGGCGCACGTCGGCGATCAGGACGGCGCGGAGGTTTGCTTGCAGCTTGCGCGCACCGGCCGGGTCGATGGCCTGCTCTTGCTCGATATGCTGGTGGATGATGCGCGCGCCCTGGCACTCGGTGCCGCCGGTCTGCCGCATGTCTGCATCGGCCCGCCGCCCGCCGCGAGCGCGAGCCCGTTTGTGATGATCGACGGC
>LJCR01002779.1 GCA_001399705.1 Kouleothrix aurantiaca | reverse complement strand
CCTCGCTGATGTTCATCATGCGCAGCACGGCGTAGAGGCTGGCGCCCTTCTGGTTGGCGAAAAACGTCATCTCGCTGACGAGCTGGTACACGGCGGCAAGCTCGTGCAGCTCGGGGCGGCGCGCTGGGTCGGCGCGGCCAATCCAGCGCCGCGGCTGGATGCGATGCAGCAGCTGGCGGAAGATTTCGGTGATCATGCGGCCGCCCATGCTGGGCCCGTTGCTCGGCATTGGCTCGCCAAGCAGGTTCAGCGCGCCTTCCAGCCACTCCAGGCTTTGCGTGTAGCGGCCCCAGCCACGGTAGGCCGCGCCAATGCGGCCCATCCAGCGCGCGCGCACCAGGGCATCGCCGCCGCCGGCCCACTCGTCAATCGCCAGCGCTTCCTTGAAGAACTCGATCGCCTCGCGGTAGGCGCTGGTTTGCACGGCCTGGTCGCCAGCCAGCTCGAGGTAGTTTAGCGCCGTATTGGTAGCGGCCGGGTCGTCGGGCGTGTCGCCAAGCG
The DNA here is from genome assembly GCA_001399705.1 of Kouleothrix aurantiaca. Lineage (GTDB taxonomy): Bacteria > Chloroflexota > Chloroflexia > Chloroflexales > Roseiflexaceae > Kouleothrix > Kouleothrix aurantiaca. The sequence goes on along the minus strand of LJCR01002779.1, from coordinate 352 downwards.
ACTGCACCCAGTGGTAGGCCAGCAGCGCATAGTGCGGCGCAAGATTGTCGGCGTAGCTTTGCGCGTACCACTCGGCCACGGCGCGATGCAAGCGCCGCCGCTGCGAGAACAGCAGCAGCTGGTAGGCCACTTCGCGCGTCAGCGCGTGCTTGAAAATATACGCCAGCTCGGGCTCATTGCCCTGCAGCAGCGTAATATCCAGCTCGACCAGGCGGCTCAGATGCTCGGGCAGGCGCTGGCGCTCGTCGTCGCCGGGGTAGACGCCCTGCAGGCCGCGCAGCTGGAAGATCCGGCCGATCACGCTGGCGACTTTCAGCGCCATCTGCTGCGCGGGCGGCAAGCGGTCGAGCCG
>LJCR01000278.1 GCA_001399705.1 Kouleothrix aurantiaca | reverse complement strand
GAGTGGCGCGGCGCTGGGCGGCTTACTTGGCTCGTTCACAGGCCTGGGCATCCCCACCGAGGCAGCGAAAGAATACGAGGCAGCAGTTCGCGAGGGTGGCGTGGTGGTGGCTGCCAAGGCCGCCGACGCCGATGCCGAGAAGCGCATCATGGGTGTGTTGCAGCAGCACGGCCCGCGCACCGTACACAGCTACACGCAGGCTTTGTGATACGAGAATTGCGGGCATAAAGCGCACCCTTCGATGCGCTTTGCGCTACTCAGGATGCGCAGGTACAATCATATAGTTCAGCCCAAAACAAAGGACGAATGGCGACACACGCTCGCCATTCGTCCTTTGTGGTTTGAGCCTGTGCCAGGCTACAGCTCGCCGAACTCCTCAAGCAATTCGCGCCACTCGCCGGCAAGCTCGTCGCGGCGCGCGGCGTAGTACACATGGTCAACGCCGTTTTCGTCGCGATACACCAGATCGACCTGGCTGCGCATGGGCCGCAGGTAGCCAACATTACCCCACCAGCGCACTTTCTGCTCGTCAAGCTCTGAGTCTTGCAGGGCCATGCGCGCCGCGTACTGGCGCACCGTGCCGTCCTCGATGTCTTGCAGGCGCCAGGGTGCGTTGCTGACCTCGCCGGTGCGCAGGTTGCGGAAGACAAAGCGAATTTCGCCATTCTCGTCATTCGACATACTCACGACTTCGATGCCGGTGCGCGGGCGCTGGACGCGGATCAGGCTGAGCCAGGCGTCGGTGATCTTGTCACGCGGCACCGAGGGAAATTCCTGCGTGCTGGTTCCTTCTTTGTCCTTCATCGCCAGGTCGAAGCGCGGGCCATCTTCTGCATCCTGAATCTGCCACAGGCCGCCGCGCCCGCGCCAGCGGTAGCGCCGCTCGCCCCAGTCGGGTTCGCTTTCAGGGGAGGGCAGTTCGCCGTTCATAAGGTCGGGCGGGAATGGTGGATCGTCGCGAAACGCGCGCGGCTCCTGCTCGATCGCATCACCGTCGCGCTCGCTGAGCAGGGCCTGCCACCCTTCGCCCAGCCCCCAGTCGGAAACGCCGAAAAATACATGATCGATCACGCCGTTGGCATCGCGGTGCACCAGATCGTACTTGGTGCGGTTGCCCTGGCGGTAGGCGCGCCACAGCCCAAGCCGGCCACGCCACTTCACCTGGCTCTGGATGTCGATCCGGCCATCGCGCAGATCTTCATAGCGGCTGATTGCATACGACCACAGGCCCTGCGCGCGCTCGCGAGTGACGCCGGCCGTGGTGCGCAGGTCGCGCACTTCATACAGCCACGATCCAGCGCGCTTCTGCGCCGACACAATCTCAACGCCGCTGCGCGGCAGCTCAAGATCCTGCCCGTTGTCGAGCGGCGACGACGCGCCCTCGGCAATCGCCCGGCGGCAAAGCTGAATGATCTCGCCCCGGTCGGCCACCACCGTTTCGCTGCCACGGCGCACATACAGCACACCATCGCGGCTCATGTAGGGTGGCGTTTCCGGCGCGCGCACTTCCATGCGAATCAGGTCGCGCCCTTCATAGTTCATCAGCTCCATGGTGATATACGGCTGCGGCGTGATCTGCTCTTGCACCTGGCGGCGCAGCAGTTCGCTGGCCTGTTCGGGGTGGGGAATCCCCACCACGCCGGCGCCTTGCTCTTCGATGCCCACGATCACCACGCCGCCGCCCATATTCGCCAGCGCAAGCACATCGCGCCAGATCGTATCGAGCGCCTCGGGCGAGTTGCCGCGCAGCACCTGCCGCTCGCTCGACTGGCCGGCGCGCATGGTATCAACTTCCCACTGCTTCTGGTCGCGCTTGGGCACGCGCACCCGGTCGAACTCACTCGACGCGAGCAGTGCTTTGAGCGCGGCAAACGTGTTCGCCGGCATCTGCAGCTCGACATAGCGATCGCCAATGCCGTGCTTGTGCCAGGCATTGCCGTCGCCAGCCGTGGTGCGGCGCAGGCGGTGCGCATCCGAGCCCTGGATGCAGAACATGCGCCGCTCGTAGTGTTCGGTTTTGCCGTTGTAGAAGCCGGGCGAGGTGAATTTCTCGTGGTCGGTGTAGAAGTTAACGAACTCAAGCGCGTGGAGCGACGGGTGCTGGGTGGCGGCAATGCGCGCCTGCCCGCTGGTGCCCATGCGCAGTGTTTCGGTTATCACGCCGTTCGGGCCGTTGGCGTGGGCGGCGATGACCATGCCACCAGCGCGCGCAATGATCTCGTAGGCATCGGTGACGTGGCGGGTGTCGGGCACCGAGCACGCGCCGTGCTTGAGTAGATCGGGCGGCACGCCAAGCTGCAGCAGCGTCGCCTCGATCAGGCTGATCGGCCGGTCAGGCGCGAACAGTGCAAGAATGTGGGCCCCAAAGTGCGAGGTAAACTCAAAGCCGGGAAGCACCGTAATCTTATCGAGCAGCCGCTGGTATTCGTGCAAGCGCCGCTGCTCGTCTTCCGTCAGGCGCTGGGCGCGTTCCAGCGTTTGCAGGAAGTCGATCTCCTGGCGCATCTTCTCGTAGCCGTGGACACTATTGTGATCGGTAAAAGCAATAATTTCTAGTTCGCGGCGCTCGGCCTCTTGAAGAATTTCTAGGTAGCTAACATTCGGTTCTGCATAATCTTCCGAAGCAGGTGTGTGAATATGTAAATCGGCGCGAATCCAACGATATCCTTCACGGACAGCATGTCCATTGGTCGTCATACATTGTTACTCCAACACGCGCAATATGCCAATTTTCTTTACTGCATGCGCTAATGGTTAAGTGCCGCACACACAGTTTTCTCTCTTCTTCTACTTTATAGCGCCCCCCGCGGACTGCGAAGCAACTCACCTCCTTGTGACGCACTCAATGTCGTGCGAAATAGTGCGGGCGGTGGGCGAAAAAACCGGCGCGATTTCTTTTTACACGATGGATCTTTATGATACTCGAAAGCGAGCGTTCTGGCAATTGCTGAGCTATGTGGTATCATCTCGCCACCGGCGCGAATCTGCCGCATATCTTGCTCGCGATGCCGGCGTGGGCAGTGGTGCGAATGCCATACCGTTGCATGGATTGAGGTTGCCAGATGAGCCAGGAACCCGAGCAGATCGGCGAGCTGATATACGCGTTTAACCCCGACTACCCCTACCCTTTCCCCGTTGCACAGCCGCCGCACTACTGGATGAGCGAGCAGAGTGGCAAGCTCGCCGAAGCAGTGGAACAGTATTTTAATGGCGAGGCGCTCACGCCCGCCGCGCTCGAATTCATCCGCCAATACCTGCAGCAATACATCGAGCGCGCCGTGATGACAGGCGAGGCCAAACGAAACATTTTGCTGAGCCGCACCATGGCGTTGCGGACGACCCGCGATATCGAGCGGTTTGCCGATGATTTGTCTGAGATCGGTGTCGAACCCTTCTAATGAAGAAAACGCTCGTTGCAAGCCAATAGATACGCAGTGTAGTAGAATCCGCGGCGGAGTGTGGAGGAATGGTATCGTGGTGCGCTCTGGTTGACAGGAGCGCCATCACCGGCTACAATGTCGCGCATCAACGGGGCGTAGCGCAGTCTGGTAGCGCACCTGAATGGGGTTCAGGAGGTCGCTGGTTCGAATCCAGTCGCCCCGACCAGCTGAATACTGGGGAACAATAAGGCCGAGCTGCCTGCGCAGCTCGGCCTTGTGCATGGTAATCTGGGGTTACACTAAGAAAAACGCTGCGCTGGCTGGCACGCTGGCCCCCGCGCGCACACCAAAAAAGGCAAGCGCGACGACGCAAAAGATAACGCCGAGCGCGATCAGGGCGAGCCGCAATTGCTGAGGGTTGTCAAACATCACATGGCCTTTCATACGGTTGCAGAGTGGAATGCTTTTCTGGCCAGCAACGCCATTACGGGCTGGGGGCATTGGGCTGCAGGTATATTATCCAGGCCACATTAATCGGCGATTAAGAACGCGCCGCCTTTGTGGCCGCCCAGGCCTGGCACACTTGGATGATGTGATATAGCAGCGGTGCGCACCAGCAATGCCATCCAACCATTCCTCTCGCGCATCGCAGCCTTTGCATTGCCGTTGGGCAGAAGCAGTCGCTTCAGATCATAATATAATAATGCGATTTGTGCTGATCTCCGCATTTCTTTCTTTGCGAACAGTAACGTATACGATCCGATGTTGCAGTCTTTAGCCTGAGGCTTTGCTTCTGCATCACTGCCCGCCACGCAATGGTACCAGGCTTTGTTGCGAGCAAGAGCTTCAGCGCACCATGATGTTGGGGGTTGTATGAGCAGCATCTTGCTTGTCGAAGACGATCCGATGCAGCGCGACCTGATTAGCCGCATTTTGCAGCGCTCAGGGTATGAGGTGTGGCTGGCGTTCGATGGCATGGAAGCGGTAAGCCTGGCCTCGGCACACTACCCCGATATTATTTTGATGGATGCGCTGCTGCCGATTATGAACGGCCTCGACGCAACGCGCCAGCTCAAAAAGCAGCCGAATACCATGCATATTCCAGTGATTATGCTGACTGCTTATGTGCTGATCGATGCGCTGGTGGCAAAAACCTACGGCTGCGATGATTTCGAGCTGAAACCCATCAACTTCTCGACACTGCTGGCGAAAATTGTGCGGCTTTCGCGCCCAACAATGGCTACTGAGCTGAGCGCCTGATGGCGCCTGCGGGAAACGCAGCTTCCTCGTTATGTGCTGCAAGCCCACCTTGCTTTTCTC
>LJCR01002782.1 GCA_001399705.1 Kouleothrix aurantiaca | reverse complement strand
GCGCAATCCGTAACCCGCACGTCGACATTATCGGTCACCCAACGGGCCGCCTGATCGGCAGCCGCGCCGGCGCCGAAATTGACATTGACGCGGTTGCGCGCGCCGCCGCCGAAACCGGCACGCTGCTGGAAGTCAACGCTGGCCCCGAGCGGCTCGATCTCGATGCGCCAAGCGTGCGGCGCGCGCTGGAGCTGGGCGCGAAGCTGACCATTGACAGCGACTCGCATCACCCCGACAATTTGCAGTGGCTGCGCCTGGGCGTACTAACGGCGCGGCGCGGCTGGGCACGCGCCGAAGATGTGGCGAACACCTGGCTGCTGGAGGAACTGCTGGCCTGGATCGCCCGCAAGAAAACGCTGTGATGCGGAAATAAGGGAAACTGTGCGCAGGAAAAGCGCATCCTGAGTAAGCTATCGGCTGTATCGAAGGGTGCGCCCATATCATTTTTACAGATCATACCTACGAGAATGCTGAGTCGTGACGGAGTGCGCAATGGCTTCGATCTTCTCGAAAATTGTGAGCGGCGACATCCCGGCGATCAAAGTGTATGAAGACGACGCGACGCTGGCGTTTCTGGATATTGGCCCGGCCTCGCGCGGCCACACGCTGGTCGTTCCCAAAAACGAGCACGCCGACATCTTCAGCATCCCGCCCGCAACGCTGGTGGCGGTGATGCGCACCACCCAGCGTGTCGCCCTGGCGCTGCGCGAGGTGCTGCGGCCCGATGGCATCAACATCATCCAGAACAACGGCGCGGCCGCCGGCCAGACCGTCTTTCACTTGCACGTCCATCTGATCCCACGCTGGGAAGGCGACAATGCCGTGCGGCTGTGGAAGCCGGGCAGCGCCGAGG
>LJCR01002777.1 GCA_001399705.1 Kouleothrix aurantiaca | reverse complement strand
CGCGCCTGATACATCCCAAGATCGTCGCGGCGTTCGCTGGCGCTGCCCGCGCTGGCCGGCTCAATCGCAATGCCCACGCCCAGGTCGGCGCTCAGCGCGTCGGTAAAGCGCGCATCGAGCACGCGCGCCACCAGCACCTGGGCGTCGGCGCCCGGCACATCGGCGCGTGCGCCTTGCAGCAGGGCGTCGGCGGGCGCGGCGCGATACAGCAGGCGGTCATCGCCGGGCGGCTGCGCGGTCAGCGCCAGCCAGGGCAGCGCTGCCCCGCTGGCGGCGACCACTTGCCCATTGCGCAGCACCGCGCAGCCGTCGAGCTGGCTGGTCTGCTGAAACTGTGCGAGGAAATCTGACAGCTCGTTGATTTGATTCGCTTGCAGCAGGCGCAGCAGCGTCGGGCGCTCGCCCAGCAGCCGCGCGCTGATCAGGGCATCTTCGCCCGCGCGCGTTAGCTCCTGGCGAGCCGTAGCGCTGGCCTGCCCCACACGCGCGAGCGCCTGCTCGTCGGCAAAGCGCTGCAAGAGGCTGGCGGCGGCAACTGCCACGCCCGCGACGGCCAGCAGCAGCACGCCGACATTGATGATCACCAGGAGTGTGCTTAATCGCGGGCGGCGCATAGGCGTTGTTTAGTTCGTCGTGCGTAGGTTCAGGAGTTTTGAAATTCGGTATGAGTTCAGCAGTATACCCGAAATAGCGCGGGCTGGAATGTGGAGCGTTCTGCGCCCGTGGTGCGACGGCTCTTTCTGCACAACGATTGTCTCGCGCACCGCCCGGCCGTAAACGACCGGACTTCCAAGCGACGCCCGCTGATTGTCTCGCGCACCGCCCGGCCGTAAACGACCGGGCTTCGAAGCGAC
>LJCR01002778.1 GCA_001399705.1 Kouleothrix aurantiaca | reverse complement strand
GTATACATCGCAAAGCGACGATGCGGCCGGTAGCGGCTCCTCCCAGGTCAGCATGGCGTGCGGGTGCAAGGACTTCTACGCCGCGCGCACGAGCACGGCGGCGTATGTAAGCACGTCGCCGCCCGACTGCTGCTGTTTCTGGCGCAGCGCGGCGTGACTGCCCTTCACCAGCTTCGCGACACAATCGACCGTGAGGCAACACTCCCACCACCAATCACCAGCACCATTGAAGCGGCTGATGCGCCGTGTGCCGCCGACGAGGACGCCATGGCGTTCGTCCGCATCCCTGCATCAGACCTGACCGCTGCGCTGTTCCTGTCGCTCCGCGGCACGGCACCCGTCGAGCTGCGCGCCAAGCGCGGCCAGTTACACGTCGTTGGAAGCATCACGGAGCTAACACTCGGCTGCCTGGACGGCAGCGGCACTGCGGCCGTCTCCCTGGAAACCACCGTGCTGCGCACGCTGTACGACCAGCTTTGCCTAGCCACTACAAGCGCCGATATCCTGACACTGTTCGTGGAGTCACTGGATGGATCGGTCTACCTGTGCCACCAGGACGAGGCGTTCTCAGCCGAAGCCAGCGGCACACCAATCATAAACACCGCTGATCCGCTCGTATAACTTCATCGTTGCCTAAACCCACCGCCACTCATTTGCGCCGGTGGGCTCATTCAAGGAGCACCCATGTCTCTCCTCGCTGCTCACGTCCCGCTCGTGTGCCCGCTGCTGTCCGCGTTTGTTGGCAGCATTGCCGCCGATGGGCAGACCACCCGCGTCGCCGCGCTCGCCCTCACCACGCAGGGCAAGGCGGTGCTGCTCAACCTGGTCGCGAACGACACAACCCTGAGCGCAAC
>LJCR01002776.1 GCA_001399705.1 Kouleothrix aurantiaca | reverse complement strand
ACCCTGCAACCTGCGAACTCACACGCATCGCCTTCGCCCACACGTGGTATACTGCGCGGTAGTAACTTGACGGAGCGTATGGATCACTCGCCCGCCACAACCATCTACCTCGCGCTTGGCGCCAACCTGGGCGACCGGCGCGGCGCAATTGCCCAAGCGGTTGCGCGGCTCGCCCCCGCCGTGGAAGTCGAGTGCGTCGCGGCGCTCTACGAAACCGAGCCAGCCTATGTGCTCGACCAGCCGCGCTTTCTGAATACCGTGCTGCGCGGGCGCACCGCCCTCGGGCCAGGCGAACTGCTCGCGCTGCTCAAGCAGATCGAAGCCGATCTGGGCCGCACCGCCACGGTGCGCTACGGCCCGCGTGCGATCGACCTCGACATTATGCTGTACGGCAACGAGCGAATCGACACGGCGGTGCTCACAGTTCCGCACCCGCGCATGGCCGAGCGCCCGTTCGTGCTGGTGCCGCTGGCCGAGATCGCGCCGGATCTCGTGCCGCCCGGTTGGAATGTGTCGGTGGGAGCGCTTGCCGCGGCAGTGCGCGGGCAAGGTGATGTGGTGCGGCGCTATGGAGAATTGAGCGATGTTGAGCGCGAAGATTGAGCGTGCGTTAGCCTTGGGCGCGCCAATTTCCCACGCAACGGTGCCGCTTCTGAATGGCCTTGCGCGCCGCCGCCTCCTGCGCGGCGGTGTTGAGCAGCGCGAAGTGCGCGTTGGCGGCTTGCCAATCAACTACTACTACAAAGCCCCCGCGCAGCCCGCGCCCGACGCCTTTCCAATCGTCCTCATCCACGGCATTGCCGACAACGCGCTCACGTGGTCGTTCATCCTTGGCCCGCTGGCGCGTAAATACCC
>LJCR01002773.1 GCA_001399705.1 Kouleothrix aurantiaca | reverse complement strand
ACTACATAGCGCGCTACGCCACGCCGCGCAGCAAAACCCTGCTCTACCTCGCCGTCACCATGCCGCTCTGGTCGAGCTACCTGGTGCGCATCTACGCGTGGAAGCTCATTCTGGCCAAGGAAGGCATCCTGACCTGGTTTCTCACTCGGCTGGGGCTGGGCGGCCTGCTCGACGCGGTGCTCAGCCTGCCCGGGATCGGCGGGCCGTCGCTCTCGGTCTCGGCGATTGGCATGTTCCTGGCCTTCCTGTACGTCTGGCTGCCCTATATGATCCTGCCGATTGTCGCCGCGCTGGAGCGGGTGCCGCGCTCGCTGATCGAGGCGTCGGGCGACCTGGGCGCGCACCCGGGCACGACCTTCCGCACGGTGCTGCTGCCGCTGGCGCTGCCGGGTGTCGCGGCCGGCTCGATCTTCATCTTCTCGCTGACACTGGGCGATTTCATTATTCCCGGCACGTTTGGCAACTCCAGCCTGTTTATCGGGCAGGCGGTGCTGCAGCACCAGGGCACTGCCGGCAATATTCCGCTGGCGGCGGCATTCACCGTTGTGCCGATGGTCATTATGGCAGTGTACTTGCTGCTTGTGCGGCGGCTGGGAGCCTTTGAGGCGCTGTAGCACTGTTCGAGGGCTGCGCGCCCTCGCGCTCTGCCATGCGTGGTGTCGCTCGGGCCGCGTGGCCGCTGGAGACGGAGCGAATGCTCGCTTTGAGCGCAGGTCGCTCGGGCCGCGCGGCCGCTGGGGCTTCCCGCCCCAGCACCCCGGCCGGGGCGCTGCCCCTGGACCCCAAATTTGAGGTGGTCGGCAAGATCAATATTTTGCGGTCATGCCTCCGTTGTGCCAAAAAGCAGGCAATATT
>LJCR01002775.1 GCA_001399705.1 Kouleothrix aurantiaca | reverse complement strand
GGGATGGGGAATGGGAGTGATGGGTGGAATGGTCATCCGCACCCTTCGATACGGCCTAACGGCCGGGGTACCCTATGGGTCCAGAATGCTCCTGGAGACGATCTAGCGTCCTTCAACCATAGGGTACCTCGGGCGCAGCGCATACCGAAGGGCGCACTATAAAGCCAAAAAGGACGAAAGGCGCTCATCCGCCCTTCGTCCTTCGTCGTTGGTCCTTCGTCGCGTGCGCTACGCCGCCACTGGCTCCTCAACGTCGCCCGGCCAGGCCGCCGGCAGCGGCGCGGGCTGCGGGCAGCCGCTGCTCAGGTCGATGTGCTTGCCCGCCAGCGAGGCGTCGTGGAAGGCGTGCATCAGGTCGAGCACGTGGTAGGCCAGCGCGCCGCTGGCGCGGTGCGGGCGGCCGGTGCGCAGGCTGTAGGCCATATCGGCCACGCCCAGGCCGCGGCTGTTTGCGGTGTAGCCGTGGCCGATCTCCATATCGCGCCACTCTTTCTCGCCCGCCAGCCGCACGCGCACCGGCCCGCCAAAGGTATTCGGGTCGGGCACGCTCATCGTCCCCAGCGAGCCATAAATCTCGATGCGCGGCAGCTCGGCATACCACACGTCGAAGCTGGTGACGAGCGTTGCCACCGGGCCGCTGGCGAAATCGAGCAGGCCGGCGACGTGCGTGGGCGTGTTGACGGCGATCATCGTGCCGTTGAGCGGCTGGCTGGTGATCTTGCGCTCGGCGAACGAGACGCGCGCCGAGCCGGTCACGCGCTGCACCGGGCCGAACAGCGACACCAGCGCCGTCAGGTAGTAGGGGCCCATGTCGAACATCGGGCCGGCGCCGCGCTGGTAGAAGAAGTCGGGGTT
>LJCR01002774.1 GCA_001399705.1 Kouleothrix aurantiaca | reverse complement strand
GATGAAGCTCCAGCTGACCGGGTCGATCCAGTCACGCGCGCCGCAGCGTAAATATTCTTCAATGTCGCCAAAATATCCCCAGGTTATAAATACCATCTCACTCGGTGTAAAGTCTTTTTGCATGTCGTTTTCCTCCGTCCCACCATCTAGAGTTGCTGTCCACTCACACACATTGCCGGCCATATCGTGCGCGCCACACTCAGCGTGCCCGAGCGGGAAGCAGCCAACCGGCGACGGTCTGCCAATGCCAGTAGCATCGTAGTTGGCATGCTCCGGCGTGGGCTGCGCAGGACCCCACGGATAAAGGCGCTGGTCGGTGTCGCGCGCAGCTCGCTCCCATTCCGCCCAGCTCGGCAGGCGAATGACATCGTCTTCGGAAAGCCAGCCCTGCGCATGCCCCTGCGCGGTGAGCCAGGCGCAGTAGGCGGCAGCCTCGTACCACGACACTCCAACGACCGGCTGGAGCGGATTGTTGTACTCGGCATCGTGCCAGTAGCGCGGCAGGGTGATGGTCTGTTCCTGATTGTCGTAGGGGTGCCCGCCCGGTTGCAAAAACTTCCAACCTTCGGGCGTCCACCATTGCGGGTCGGCATAGCCGCTGTCGGCAATAAACCTGGCAAACTCGGCATTGGTGATTGGGTAGCGCCCGATTTGATAGGGGTGGTGCAATGTGATTTGCTGGAAGTCGTACTCAGTGTCGCTATGCCAGAATGGGCCAGCTTCAATTGGGCACCAGTAGTCGGGGCGGTCGGGTGTGGGCAGGCGCGGATCTCCAAGCCGGCCAAGAATCAGCGCGGCGTCGACGCGCTCGCGCGCACTGAGGTGGCCGCCTTCAACCAGTGCAACCAGCCGCCC
>LJCR01002772.1 GCA_001399705.1 Kouleothrix aurantiaca | reverse complement strand
CTTCAGGTGCGGGAAGCGCCGCAGCAGTTCGCCCGTCGCGCCCGCGTGGTCAAGGTGGATGTGCGTCAGCACAATCGCGTGCAGCTCGCGGAGTGGCACGCCAGCGGCGGCCAGCCCGGCTTCCAGCGTGTCGAGCGTGCTGGCCGGGCCGGGATCGACAACTGCGGGCGCGTCGCCATGGAGCAGGTAGGTGGCGATGACGTGCGGGCGGCCGAGGTGCATGTCGTCGACGATCGAAATATCGGGGGGAAGCGTGGTCATAGCAGTCGCTTTCGTTTGCGGGCACAGGCCCAGGCTCCGGGCTCATCTTACCACAGGCGGGTACGTCAAAGTACGTAGCTCGCCAGCCAGCCCTGGCGCAGAAATACCGTAGTTCTCACGATGCGCGGGCGCGCCCGGGCTGCTATGCTATGGTCACGAACGAGGCGATAGCGGCAAGGAGCAAGCGATGAGCATGGCAGAGATGGCACAGGGTCGGGCGGCAGCACCGTGGTTCGCGCGCTGGGCACAGGCGGCCCGCGCACGGTTCGCCCGCCCGGCGACGCAAACAGGCCGCGCAACACTCAGCCCGCTTGCTGCGACGCAACGCTTCGAGCACGCCCTGGCCGCCGACTCAAACATCGCGGCCGACTGGCTGGCCTGCGCCGAGCTGATGACCGGCGTGGTCGAGCGGCGCTACTGCCTGCACCGCGCGCTGGTGATCGACCCCGACAGCGAGTGGGCAACCCGGCAGTTGAACGCTCTGAACGCCAGGCGGCGTTAGTCGCGCCTCGTCTGCTCCTCGCCGAGCAAGTCGCGCAGCAACGCCTCATCGCTCTGCGCGTGCCGCGCGAGGCGCAGCGGCGGGGCATACACC
>LJCR01002771.1 GCA_001399705.1 Kouleothrix aurantiaca | reverse complement strand
GGCGCAGGGCGGGCAGTTCATCTTTTCGATCAGCAGCGTGGCGCGGCGCGTGCTTGCGGCCGGGGCGGCCACCGCAACGGCTGGCATTTCCTGCGCTGCCGGCTGAGCTACGGCCTGCTGCCCGGCTAACTCTGGCGCCAGCACGCCCAGCAGGCCGTAGCTCAGCACAAAGGCCGCCAGCATCAGCAGCGGCGCGCGCCAGCGCGCCCAGCCCCCCAGCGCACACATGCGGGCGTGCCGCAGCGCCAGCGCCATTCCTACCCCCAGCAGCGCCAGCCCGCCGGCAAGCGCTAGCCCGCGCCCAATTGCCAGCCCCCACAGCGCCGACGACGCGCCCGCGCCAAGCAGCAGGGCTGCGCTTGGCCCGAGGCAGCACAGGCTGCCAGCCAGCCCGGCGAGCAAGCCCACTGCGCCTGCGCGCGCCCCTGCGATGCGTGGTGAGATCATGGCGTTTTGTCTTTCTGCGTACCTACAAATGGGTTCGCGGGCATTATAGCATCCCCGCTTGCGTGGCGCATGGCGAGGCCGACGACTGACGAAGGACGAACGACCAAATAGTTCACCACTGAGGCACAGAGGCCCGGAGTTTTATGAATGTACTATTTGCGATTGGGATGTTCGACCGCTTGGGCAAAGACAAGCTTTGCCTCTACGGCAACCTGCAACTTGGAACCTGCCAACCTGCAACCCGTTCGCCCTAAAGTCCGCGCAGCACGCCCCAGTAGGCCCGCACGCGCCCGGCGCGCAGCGAGCGCTTGTGGCCCAGCAGCCATTTCGCCGCTTCGGTCGCCAGCTCGGCGGCATAGGCCGCGCGCAAAAACCAGCGCAGCAGGCCGGCAAAGCCCGCGCCATAGGC
>LJCR01002770.1 GCA_001399705.1 Kouleothrix aurantiaca | reverse complement strand
GCCTAGACAAAGGGCAAGCTGCGGCCCTGATCTTCAGTACAGGGATCTTTCTTCGTAGTGGTTGATTCTTTTTTCACAAAGGGAAAACTTCGTTGTAACTTGCTGGCGATACGCTCAAGACGCCTCACCATCCAGTGGTAGCCCCGACCGCTCCCACATTGCATAGACGCTAGGAGGTATACACCATGTACGAGCGTTTGGTCAAAGATGTAATGAGCCGCGAACTGATCACCTGCGCGGTGAGCACGCCGATTGTTCAGGTGATGCGGCGTTTGATCGACCATTCTATTCACGCGATTGTTGTGGTTGACGAGGCTGGGTACGCAATTGGCATCGTTTCGCAGACTGATGTGCTGCAGGTGCAATACCAGCTGGCCGGGCCCGAAGGCGGCTGCATCACAGCTGGCGATATTATGTCCACGCATGTGATCACCTGCAGTGTCGACACGCCGCTGCTGGAAGCGGTGACGCTGATGACGCGCAATCATATTCATCGGCTGGTGGTTGCAAAGGGCAACAACGAGAAAATCTACCCGTTGGGTATTCTGTCGATGACCGATGTCATTCGGTATGTTATCAAAGATACTGCGATACCACCCACGCCACGCTGCCTGCAGGCCGCCTGAGCGGGCAAAAACCGGCGAAGCAGGGCCATGGCAAAGCTGGAACAAGAACGGTATTCATTCACAGATGACGCAGATTACGCAGACATAGACCTCGTATCTGTGTAATCTGCGTCATCTGTAGATGAATTCTGGAAATTTGACACGGACCTGTAGGCGAAACTGGCCAAAAGCAGCTTCTCGCGAAGTGTGGTAGTATGGTGCAAACCAGCACTGCGCAAGCGAGGATGCATGA
>LJCR01000277.1 GCA_001399705.1 Kouleothrix aurantiaca | reverse complement strand
CCAGGGGCACGAGCTGCAGCGCTGCCTGGAAAGCCCGGCAAAATACTTGCTATTGGTGCGCTGGGAACGCCTCGAAGACCACACGCTTGGCTTTCGTGGCTCGCCCGAGTACCAGGAGTGGAAGCGGCTGTTGCATCATTTCTACGACCCATTCCCAACCGTGGAGCATTTTACTGCCGTCGAGCTGTAGCGTGTTTGTGTAACGCATGGAGGAAACCCGATGGCTTTGTCGGCGCAGTCGGTCAGCTTTCCATCCTTCTCGATGCCCCTGCTTGGCGGCTACCTGGTGCGCCCGCCCGGCGAGGGGCCTTTTCCTGCCCTGGTCGTCATCCACGAGGCGTTTGGCCTGAACGACGACATCCGCTCGATTGCGCGGCGCTTTGCGGGCGAAGGCTACATCGCGCTGGCGGTCGATCTGTTTAGCGGGCGCAGCCGCGTGCTGTGCATGGCACGCCTGTTTTCGGGCATGATGCGCCACTCGCTCGACCATGCTGGCGTGCGCGATCTGCAGGACGCGCTGACCTACCTGGCGCAGCAGCCCGGGGTGGACACCGAGCGCCTTGGCGCGGTGGGCTACTGCATGGGCGGCAGCTTGGCAATCGCGTGGTCGTGCGCCGACAAGGGCCTGAAGGCGATCGATCTGCCCCCGCGAGGCAGGAGAAGGCGGTACGGCATCGCGCGCGAGGAGCTGGAGCGGTGTGCTCGCGCCCATCCCAAATTGCATCCTGGCAAGCCGCGGCGGCCGTGATCAGGTTCGCCGCACGGTTTGCCGGCTGGCGCGATGGCTTGCGCGAAAGCTGGCGGGGTATGTAGCGCGACGGGGGCGCGACGGGGGCGCGACGGGGGCGTGATGGTGTTACCGTCAGGCGCGCCTGAGGCAGCCCAATGCAGGTGCGCCCACCGACTTCTTCTCTCCCTGTCGCGTGTCTCCCACGCCGGTCGGTCGGCGATTCAGTCGTCTCTGGCCAGCCGCGTCGCCCAGCGCTGAGTCGCAGCGAATCGCAGCGTGCCCGCACCGCGCTGCGTCGATCCGCGCCGGGCGGCGGCGCGCGGTTCCCCGCGAGCGGCGGCGAGTAGCGGCGCGGAGGAGCGCAGTGGGGGGAGGGGCCCGACCCGACGGAGTGAGGAGCCTGCGACGAACGCAGGAGGGGCGGGAGGGCGCCCGCAACGCAGCGACGCAGCAGAGCGGCGGCCGTGTGCCAACAGACCCTGCGGGGGTATATCGGCGGCGAGTGGGGGACGGCGTTCCACCAGTGCAGGCGGGAGACATCGCGGGCGCGGGCCGAGCGGTGGGGTATGTCGGCGGCCCGTGCCGCTGGCGTGTCCATACCCGGTGGCGCGGCACTCCGGCGCTGAGTGAGGGAATACTTTCTGCTGGTCACTCTGGCGGCCATATCTGGCCTGCGGCAGGCACGCCGGCGGCGGCCGGTGGATCGTGTTCCACCGCTGGCCCAGCTCGACGATCTCGCGCGCGGCTCTCTTCAGCGGGCCGCCTGGCGTCCCAGGAGGTGCGACAGACTATGGTAACGTCAGTTCGGGTTAAGCAATCATCGGAAGCGGCAGCGCCTTGAGTTGTAACGACGGCTTTTTCGGCTGATGACTGTAGGCGATCAAACCGCAGACGAGATTAACCAGGAAGTTGATTGGAGAGCGATGGCGTGTGTGCTCAATCTGCGAGATGTTTTTGAGTTGGTCAATGATCGTCTCTACAATCGCGCGCTTACGTAAACGCAACTTATCCAGCAGGGGCAACTCGACCTGTTTCATGTTCTTGCGTCGTGGCGTGATCAGCTCGAGCCCGAACACGTTTTTCAATTGGTTGAGCAGTGGCTGTGACAGGTAGCCTTTATCGCCGAACAGCTTGCCAAACAAGCGTGCCGCAAACGCTGGTACTGGTGCGCGATCATCGACGTTGCCGGGCGTGAGCGTAAAGGTCAGCAATTCGCCTTGGTCATTGAAGACCAGATGCAACTTGAAGCCAAAGAACCAGTCGACCGAGGTCTTGCCCCGTGCGGCCAGGCCGCGAAAGACCCGATGCTTCTGGATGCGCCGATTGTGACAGACTGCGAGCTTGGTGGAGTCGACAAACGAGACGCCTGTACAGGCACCCAGACCGGTGTGCAGGTACACGCACAGTGGGACAAGCGCGGACGGAAAGAACTCGACAAAGCGCGTGTAGCTGACCAGCGCGGGAAACTCACTGCGCAGATCGACGCAAACGTGCTCGGTGTAGAACGCTTTGAAGGTGCGATAGTGCGACTGATGAAACAAGATCAGAATGGTCATAATCTCAGAGAGTGCCAGTTCTCGGGTACGATTGCGCCGCTTAGTGGTGCTGGCAAGACACTGCTGGTGCCACCTGGGTTCAAAGGTTCGGCAAAGGTCATCGACATCACAGAAGAGTTCGAGTACACTCACGGCTGAGGCTCCTTTTCGCTACGCGTTTGGTTTCAGCACCCACAGTGTAGCCGAAAAGTGAGCCTCTCCTTATCCCGAACTGACGTTATGGTAGAATAGCGCCCGCGTGACGAGCGCCAGTCCCACGCGTTCCATCACACCATGCAGACGTCGAGCCAGATCTGGCCCCGGTGTTTCCCCCGATCTTTCGCAGCCCCTAGTTGTCTGCGCGTTTCGATAGAACCCCGTGTGTCTTTCCGTTTTGTTGACCAAGGAGAGATTGGATGCAAACAGCCCTCTCGCTTCGCCTTCCTGGAGGCCGCCACGCGCGGTGGATAGCGCTGGTGCTTGTTCTGGCCTGTCTCGCCGCGTGGGGCACTGGCGCGCGCGCGGCGGCGACGCCCCCCATCACTGAGTACCCGCTGCCGATTTCGGCGGCCGGGCCCCAGGATATTACGAGCGGACCCGATGGCAGCCTCTGGGTGACTGAGAACCTCGCGAATAAGATCGCGAAAGTCACGATCACGGGCGTTACCACCGAGTATACCGTGCCGACGACCAACGCCAACGTGGTTGAGATGACGGCCGGACCGGACGGGGCGCTGTGGTTCACCGAGCTGAGCATCAAAAAGATCGGGCGCGCCACGACAGCCGGGCAGATCACCGAGCTTCCGCTGATCGGGACGACCGGGGGACCGTCGTCGATCATCAACGGGCCTGGCGGGCTCTGGTTCACGCTGCCAGACGACAACGCCGTGGGGCGGATTACGACCGCCGGCGTTGTCAGCACCTTCGTTCTTACCACGACTAACGTCGATGTCCGCGACCTGGTCCTGGGGCCTGACGGCGCGATCTGGGCGACGGAGACCTCCTTTGCGACGGACGCCATCGCGCGCCTCAACCCCGCGAACGGCCAGGTCACCGAGTATGGGCTGCCCGATTTTGGCGGAACGTCCCAGCTCGCCGTATCGGGCGGCATGATCTACTTCACGGTCACGCAGAGCAACCTGATCGCGCGGCTAAATCCGACAACCGGAGCGGTGACCCCATTCCCGATCCCGACGGAAGATGTCCAGCCAACTGGCATCACCGCCGGCGAGGATGGCAACATCTACTTCACGGAAGCGGCCGACGGCGCGCCGGGGCTCGGCCGCCTGGAGCCGAACGGCACGATCACCGAGTGGACCGCGCCTACCGCCAACAGCAGTATCCAGGCCATTACACTGGGGCCCGACGGCAATCTCTGGTATACCGGGTTCGCGTCCAACAAGGTCGGAAAGGTCGCCATCGCGTTCAAACAGGTCTTCCTTCCGCTCATCCGGCGCTAGAGGGATACCTCCTCCACACGAGGCGCCCGCCGATCTATATCGGCGGGCGCCTCGTGTGTCCCGCGGTCTGCCCAGCCGTTATCGTTTCACATTCCTGGTATTTCACAATTTGACAATAATGTGATGACATGCTATGATCATCTCAGCGTTCTACCGCTTCTGTATGCGCATCCCGTGGGAACCTAAACGAAACGAGCACCACCATAGGGCCAACCGCCACGACGATCGGCGCCAAGCCGCACGGCGCCGTACTGCCGACCAGCCCACACCCGCACTGCGTGGTCGATCAGAGCCGCTCGGCCGTCGCCGCGCGCGCCTGCCGCGCGCAGGAAGGCGCCTGTTTCCGCAACGCCTTTGTCGCGCTGGGCGCCCCTGCGCTGGCTGCGCAGGGCCTCGCGTATATTGAGGGCTGGGTCTACGATCCAGCCTTCGGGTTCGCGTACCACCACGGCTGGAACGAGGTGGTCCAGGATAATCAGGCGTACGTCGTCGATGCGACTCTCTATCGGCTGGCAGGGCTCTGCTATTTTCCGGTGCTGCGGCTCACCCGGGCCGAGGCCGTCGCGCTCCACGAGCAGATCCAGCGCGCACGCGGCAAGCAGCGCCCTACCTTGCCGTTCGTCGTCTACGCGCACGATCTGCTGCCCGCCGGCGTAACGCTGCGCTTTCGCCAGGCGCGCGACATGGCCGAGGCATGGGGCCAGGCAGTACCGCCGCACCGCGCCCTGGCGGCCGCGCTGAGCCTGCTGGACGCGTACCCCGATCTCGACGGCCGCGACCTGATCCTCGCCACGCTTGTTTTGCTGGAGGAGGCCGCGATCGCGCACACGCCGATGCGCGGCGCGATGCAGCGTGGCCCGGGCGGCGCAGTCCTGACACCCCACTGGTGGATCGATCTGGCCGACGGCAAGCGCATCGACTTTCGCGCCCGGCAGGGGCTCGACCACGAGAGCGGCATTCCGTCGGGCATTTTCGGCCCGGC
>LJCR01002769.1 GCA_001399705.1 Kouleothrix aurantiaca | reverse complement strand
GCCACGCCGCGCTCGTACTCGGGCCGAAAGCAAGGCCACAGCGGCGCCGCGATCTGCTCGCGCACGGCGGCGGCCGCGCCCAGCAGGCGCGCACGCAACGCCGGCGAATGCGCCGGTTCGAGCAGCGCCAGACCTTCCAGCGCTGCAGCCACATTCCAGCGATCACCACGCGCCAAGCTTTGCGCCAGCGCCTCGGCAAACAGCGCCGCCGCCCGCTCGTTTTCGCCCTGCCCTGCGCCGGCGCGCCCCAGGTTGTTCAAAGCCCAGTGAATATCGACCTTGTAGCCGGTTTCGCGGAAACTTTCCAGGCTCTGCTCGAACAGCGAGCGCGCCCAGGTTTGATCGCCCTGGCTCTGGGCGATGTGTGCCAGCCCGCTCATCGCCCAGGCCACGCGCGTGCGGCTGCCCAGCGCCAGCGCAGTGGCCCAATTTTCTTCGAACAATGACGTGGCTCGCTCAAAGTCGCCGCGCGCCCAGGCGGCCCAGCCCAGGCGGTTGAGCGCCCAATCGGCCGCGCCGTGGTCGCCACGCGCCTGCGCCAGCGCGCGCACCTCGCTGAAAACCGCCACCAGCTCGGCGAACTCGCCCTGGATCCACGCAACCCATCCGATTGCGATCAGCGCTTCGGCGCGCCCGCCCTGGTTGTGCAGCTCGCGCCAGAGATCGCGGCTTTCGCGAAACAAGGCGAGCGCGGCCGGGAAGTTGCTGCGCGCGCTGGCGATGTAGCCAAGCTGGATGAGGCCGGTGGCAATGCCCCAGCGCTCGCCCACGGCGCGGAATAGCTCTAGCCCTTCGGCAACATAGGTCTGCATTTCCGCGTAGTTCCCTTCGAGGTTGGCGGCCTCGCCAAGGTTATAC
>LJCR01002768.1 GCA_001399705.1 Kouleothrix aurantiaca | reverse complement strand
CAGCGCCGCTACGATCCTGCCGCCCTCGCCCAGCAGATCCATGCCGCCATCGGCAACCCCAGCAGCGGGCTGATGCCGCTTGATCTGGCAGTTCAGGCGTCGGTGCGCGCCTTTGCCGAAGAATACCGCGCCCGCCACAGCCGCCTGAATGTGCTCATTCACAACGCCGGCGTGCTGGTCAGCCGCCGCACACTCACGCCCGACGGCCTGGAAACGATGTTCGCCACCAACCACCTCGGGCCCTTCCTGCTCACGCAGCTGCTGCTCGACGCCCTCAAAACCGGCGCGCTTGCCCGCGTTGTCACAATCACCGGGCCAGCCAGCACCAGCTTGCACCTCGATAACTTGCAAAGCGAGGTGATGTTTCACACCGTCGATGCCTTCGCAGCCGCACGCCTGTGCAGCCAGCTTTGCAGCTTCGAGCTGGCGCGCCAGCTCGAAGCTGCAAAGCTGGCTGCACAGGCGTGCGGCTGCGAAGGCATCGACGGTGTGAAACATCACCTCGCTTTGCAAGTTATCGAGGTGCAAGCTGGTGCTGGCTGGCCCGGTGATTGTGACAACGCGGGCAAGCGCGCCGGTTTTGAGGGCGTCGAGCAGCAGCTGCGTGAGCAGGAAGGGCCCGAGGTGGTTGGTGGCGAACATCGTTTCCAGGCCGTCGGGCGTGAGTGTGCGGCGGCTGACCAGCACGCCGGCGTTGTGAATGAGCACATTCAGGCGGCTGTGGCGGGCGCGGTATTCTTCGGCAAAGGCGCGCACCGACGCCTGAACTGCCAGATCAAGCGGCATCAGCCCGCTGCTGGGGTTGCCGATGGCGGCATGGATCTGCTGGGCGAGGGCGGCAGGATCGTAGCGGCGCTG
>LJCR01002767.1 GCA_001399705.1 Kouleothrix aurantiaca | reverse complement strand
TGCTGTAGGTGATCGGCAGCACGGCGGCGACCGATTGCATCCAGCCGGGCAGCACCGCCACCGGGAAGGTCATCCCGCAGAAGATCATCACAATGCCGCGCACCAGAAAGACCATCGCGTTGGCTTCTTTGATGCGCAGCACCAGGCTGGCGAAGGCGATGCCAATGCCGTGAATAATCGGGATGCTGAGCAGAAAGGCCAGCAGCGCCGGGCCAAGGTTGCCATCCAGCAGGTGCACGCCCAGCAGCACGCGAAATTCGATCAGCGAGATAAGAATAAACACCACCGACACCAGCATTTTGGTGAGCGCGCCACCCAGCATCAGCGAGACGCGCCAGGTCGGGCACAGCCAGTTCGACTCAAGCGTGCCGTGCGTTTGCTCGCCGCGCAGGTACATGCCCACGTCCCACAGCGTCATATTCAGCCACATCCACATGATGCTGCCCAGCACAATAAAGCTGACGTAGTCGCGCGTGCCGGTGAGCTGCTGAAAGCTGGCGACCGCCGCGCCATCCGGGCCGCCCAGCGCCCGCGCGGTGAAGATGTAGCCCAGCGGCAGCAGCACCGGCCAGATGAACATAGAGATCACCCAGCTTGGGTAGCGGCGGAAGATCGTCCATTCTTTGCGAGCGATCATCAGGATGGCGCGCAGTTCGGCGGCGAGCGAGCGGCCCGCGCGCCAGGGTTCGGCAATTGGCGCGTGCATGGCTAGTCCCTCAGCTGCTTGCCCGTCAGGGCGATGAATACATCTTCCAGCGACGGCTCGGCCACGGCCATGTGGCGAATGCGCCCGCCGCGCGCCGTGATCAGCGCGATGGCCTGCGGCAGCACGGCGCGGCTGTCGGCGCTGTGGAGCGCC
>LJCR01002765.1 GCA_001399705.1 Kouleothrix aurantiaca | reverse complement strand
GCGCGAGCTGAAGCGCCTGGGAGAAGAGTTGCTGGCGTCGGGTTTGGTGGCCGGCCTCGATGCGACCGACTATGTGCGCAAGCCGCTCGACTGGGCGCCAACGCCCGATCACCCGCTGCGGCCCTGGTTCGACGAGGCGACGATTCAGGCCAACCTCGACGTGCTGCTGGCCAACCAGCAGGACGATGGCGGCTGGGCGATTACGTGGCCGCCGATCAGCCCGGGCTGCGAGCTGGAATGGCGCGGCTGGGTCACGCTTGGCGCGCTGCAAACCCTGCGCGCCAATGGCCGCCTGGGCGAGTAAGCGAGCCGCCCGCTACACCGAACCCTGGCCCACGCTTTCCCGGGCGCCTTCGCGCACATGCTCGACATCGCGCATGGGCGGCGCGCCAAACAGCCGCTTGTACTCGCGCGTGAAGTGCGAGGCGTCGCCGTAGCCCACCCGATAGCCCGCACTTGCCGCGTCGAGTCCTTCGCCCAGCATCAGGCGGCGCGCTTCCTGCAAGCGCAGCTGCTTCTGGAACTGCAAGGGACTCATCGCGGTGAGCGTGCGGAAATGGTGGTGGAAGCCCGAAATGCTCATCCCCAGATCGCGCGCCATTTCCTCCACGCGCAGCGGCTGGTCGAAATCCTTGCGCAGGCGCTCAACCGCCTCGGCGATGCGGTGCGTGCTGCCGGCCAGCGTCACAATCTGGCCAAGCCGGTCGCCCTGCGCGCCGATCAGCAGGCGGTAGGCGATCTCGCGCTTGATCAGCGGGGCGAGAAAGCGCGCCTCGGCCGGCGATTCGACCAGCCGCACCAGCCGCAGCACGGCGTCGAGCAGGCCAGCGTCGAGCGCGCTCACATCGATAGCCGTGACG
>LJCR01002764.1 GCA_001399705.1 Kouleothrix aurantiaca | reverse complement strand
GATCGTGTACATGGCCATGCTGCGCCCCGAGCTGACGATCGTGCCGCTGGGCTTTGTGGTGAGCTACCTCATTTTGGTGCGGCGCTACCTGCGGCGGCTGACGCCGGTGTCGCGCGCGCAGCGCGACCTGTTTGGCAAGCTCAACGCCGGGCTGGAAGAAACCGTCGCCGGCATCGAGGTCGTCAAGGCCAGCGCGCGCGAAGAGTTCGAGCGGCACAAGTATGGCCATGCCGCGCGGCTGTTTCGCGGCGCGTTTGTGCAGCAGGGCCGCATCGAGGCGACCTACCTGCCGCTGCTGGTGTATAGCTTTGCGCTCGGCCTGCTGCTGATGCATGCGCTGCTGCTCTACAGCCAGGGCCGCATCGGGCTGGCCGAGGTGGTCGGTGCGGTTGGGCTGATGAACCTGCTGCGCTTCCCAACCTTTTTATCGGTCTTCTCCTTCTCGATTGTGCAGTCGGGCCTTGCCAGCGCCGCGCGCATTCTGGACGTGATTCGCGCCGAAACAAGCCTGGATGAAAATGCCGGCGGTCACAGCGCCCCGATCGCCGGCGCGATCGCGTTCGAGAACGTAGATTTCGGCTACGAGACGCAGATGGCAGACAAACAGCCATTCGCGAACGAGCACAAGCCATCGTCCTTTGTCCTGAAAGATATTTCGTTCTCCGTCGCCCCCGGCCAGACGGTCGCAATCGTTGGGCAGACGGGCAGTGGCAAAAGCGCGCTGACGCAGCTGATCAACCGCACCTACGATGTCACGGCCGGGCGCGTGCTGATCGACGGCGTGGATGCGCACGAGTGGAGCTTGCAGTCGCTGCGCTCGCAGATCGCGAAGATCGAGCAGGACGTGTTTCTGTTCTCGC
>LJCR01002766.1 GCA_001399705.1 Kouleothrix aurantiaca | reverse complement strand
CGGGGCCGCCGCCGACCACCAGCGCGCTGAGCTGGCCGCGCCACTCGGGGCGGCGCTCGCGCAGCAGCGCAATCGCGCGGATCAGCGCGTCGATGCCCTTGAGCGGCTCGATGCGCCCGACCAGCAGCACCAGCCGGTGGGGAGCGGCGGGAAGGTCAAGCGCGGCGCGTGCGGCGACCATATCCTGCGGGCGGAAGCGCTGGAGATCGACGCCGCACGGCACCACTGCAATCTGGGCGGGGTCGGCAGCGTAGTTCGCCACCATTTGCGCGCGGTCCAGCGGCGTCGCCGCCACAATCGTATCCATCGCCGCAATCTGGTTGCGCTCGATCGCAATGCGCCGCTCGGTTTCGCGCTCCTCGTCGCCACGCGCCACCTGATTTTTCATTGCGCCGAGTGTGTGGAACATATGCACCACCGGCACGCCCCAGCTGCGGCGCAGCGCCAGCGCGGCCTCGCCAGAAAGCCAGTAGTGGCTGTGGATGAAATCGTACGTCAGGTCTTCGCCGTCGGCAAAGCAGCGCGCGCGGCTGACGAACTCGGGCATGTACGTCAGCACCCAGTTCTTGTCGTAGGGCGCGCTGGGGCCGGTGTGCAGGTTCACCACGCGCACATTGCGCTCAAGCTGTGTCACCATTAGCGCGGCCGGATCCTGGCTGCGCGTAAACATATCGACTTTGATGCCACGCTCGCCAAGCTCGCGGCTCAGCTCGCGGACATACACATTCATCCCGCCGGCCTCCTTGCCGCCGAGCGCGGCGATCGGGCTGCTGTGAATGCTCAACATCGCGATTCGCATGGTTCTCCTGAAATGAAACGCTGCACCAAACGCGGCCCGGGAGCCGCGCACAGTGCAGCAT
>LJCR01002762.1 GCA_001399705.1 Kouleothrix aurantiaca | reverse complement strand
GAGGTGCGCACGCACGCCGCGCGCGCCCGTTCGCTGCCCGCGCTGCTCGATGCGCTTGAGAACGATGTGTCGCGCGCGATCCCGACGGTGCTGCCCCTGGTAGCGCCGGTGGTTGCGCCCGGCCTGGTGCTGATGAGCCTGGTGGGCGGCTGGCTGGAACGCTGGCTCGGCAAGGCGCCCGGCGCGGTCTTCCAGCTGCTGCGCGGCTTGCCGAACAATGTCACAACCGAGATGGACCTGCGGCTGTGGGCGCTGGCACAAACCATCCGTGCCGACGACGCGGCGCGCACTGCCCTGCTCGATCTGCCGGTTGAGGAGCAGGCTGAAGCCTATGCACATGGCGCGCTGCCGCCGGTTGCGCAGCGGGGCATCGCGCAGTTTCTGCAGCAGTACGGCATGCGCGGCGTCGCCGAGATCGACATTGGCCGCCCGCGCTGGCGCGACGATCCCACACCTCTTCTGCAAACGCTGCACGGCTACCTGCAGCTGAATGACCCCGCGCTGGCGCCCGATGCGCAGTTTGCGCGTGGCGCGAGCGAGGCCGCGCAGCTCACCAATGCGTGGGCGAATGAGCTGGCGCGCACGCCTTTCGGTGCGCTGCGGGCGCGCGTGCTGCGCTTTGGCATTGGGCGGATGCGCGAGCTGCTGGGCCTGCGCGAGTCGCCAAAGTTCTACCTGATCCAAACGCTCGGCATCTACCGCGACGCCCTGCTGGCGCACGGCCGCGAGCTGGTGGCGCGTGGCGCGCTCGACGATGCGGGCGACATCTTTTTCCTTTCGCTGGACGAGTTGCGCGCGGCGGCCCGGAACCGCACGCCCGATCTGCGCGGGCAGGTGGCGGCGAATCGCGCCGAGTACGAG
>LJCR01002763.1 GCA_001399705.1 Kouleothrix aurantiaca | reverse complement strand
CTGCATGGGCGCGGCCCACACCGCGCCCATGCAGGTGCGGCTGCACAGCCAGCGGGTGCAGCTCCCACACCAGCCCGCCGTAGCCGCTGATCCCGCCGATCCAGCCCATCACCGCGCCGTCGTCATCCATGGCCACGCGGCTGATCCGCTCCGCCGCAAAGGATTCGTGTACTTCGGCACGCGCTTCTTCCAGTGTGGGCCAGGCATCGGGCCAGTGCTCGGCAAAGGCTGCCACCAGCAGCGCTGCTATTTGCTCGATCAGCGCCGTGTCGGTGGCGCGCAGATCCGCGATGCGCACGATGAACTCCTTTGTAGCTTGTTCCGAGGACTGACGAACGACGAACAACGACCGACAACCGACGACGGGATGTTTCACCGCAAAGAGCGCAAAGGTTTTGAGAAGAACCGAAAGCCTATGGCATACCGAGTAGGCCGCAGGCCGTATCGAGGGGTGCCAGCGACGATCAACAAGAGTTGCAGGTTTACAGGTTGCAGGTTTGCGAAGGGCACTGTACCGCCCGGCAAAGGCAATGTATCAGCCGGCAAAGGCAATGTACCGCCCCTCACCCCTTCACCTCGTCATCTTGTCACCCTGTCATCTTGTCACCCCGCCCCACGTTCTCCAGCATGCGCCACACGCGCAGCACCTCGGCCACGCCCCAGGCTTGCGCCACCGCGCCACGCGGCAAGTGCGGCGGGTCGCCTTCGAGGATTTCCGACACGCTGCCCAGGCACGCGTCGCGCAGGCGGTGCTCGAACGGGCGCAGAAAGGCCAGCGCCGCCGCGGCATCGCCGTAGGTGCGGAAGTGCGCCTCGGCAAACGCACCGATTGGCCAACTCCACACCGGCCCCTGGTGGTAG
>LJCR01002760.1 GCA_001399705.1 Kouleothrix aurantiaca | reverse complement strand
GCAGCCAGCCGACGGGCTGCGCGGCGAAGCGGGGGAAGCCCTGCCAGCCTACCCAGTCGACGGCCCACTGGCCCTTGAGATCGCTTGTCCACGCCAGAGCGCGGCCCAAGCCATACTGCCAGGAGGTCAGCAGCGGGTCGCCACGCGGGGTTGCTAGCAGCACCTGCGCGCTCTGGCGTGGCGACGTAATAACGTACCCGTTCAGCGGCGGGGTTTGCTCGATGCCACGCAGGATCGGGTGCGGCGCGGCGCCGGCAGGGGCAAAGCGTTCTTCAATAATATATGGCTGAATCACGGCTTGCGCCTCATCGACCAGCAGGGTCGGCAGGTTTGCAGCCTGGTTGGTGAGAAAAGTGCGCCCGCCGCCGATGCGCGCAATGTCCTGCAGGAACGGCACGTCGCTGCCGTCGCCGACCGCGATCGACGTGAGCGTGACCTTTTCGCTGTGCAATTGCGCCACCAGCTCGCGCGCGCCTTCCTGCTGCACCGAGTCGCCGCCGTCGGTGATGGTGATGATGTGGCGCACCGGCTGCCCGCTCTGACGGATGTACTGCGCGGCCTTGGTCAGCCCGTCGAACATATTGATGCCGCCGCCGCCAGCACTGGCGCGGCTGAGCGCGTCGATCGCTTCGTCGCGGCGGCGGCCGGGCAGCGGGCCAATCACCTGCTGCGCGGCAGAGTCGAACATGACCACCGTCAGCTCGTCGTCGTCGCGCAGCAGCGATGCAATGCGCTGGGCGCCCTCGGCCGCGAGCGAGATTTTGGTGCGGCCGTTTTCGTCCGCGCCCATGCTGCCCGAAACGTCGATCAGAATGACGATGCCAACCGGCGGTAGCCGCACCTGCGAGGGGATGTCCATGCT
>LJCR01002761.1 GCA_001399705.1 Kouleothrix aurantiaca | reverse complement strand
CAGCCCGCTGCACATAGGCCGGGTGCGCCGCGCTCAGCTCGATGATCTCGCGCACCTCGCCCGGCGAGAAGCTCACGTCCGTGCCATCGAGGTAAGTCTCCGTCAGCAGGCGCACCTCAGTTTGTGCGAACGCGCCAAGCTTCAGCGTTGCAAAGCGCTCGCTCAGCGGTGGCGGGGCGCCACGCATACCAACCACCAGCACAAACTGCCCGCCGCGCACCACGCGCGCCAGCGCTTCGAGCAGCGCCGCGCCCCAGCCAGCCGCCAGCGCGGCCTGCGCATTATCGAGGCACACCAGCACCGGGTCGTTCACCGCCACCAGCGCCAGCTCCAGCGCCGCCAGCGTATCGCCGCGCTGCCCCAGCGAGCCAGCCAGTGTCGCGTAGATCTGTGCGGCGTCGGCGGCCAGCGCAATATCGAGGTAGTAGGCTCGCAGCTCGGGCGTTTCCAGGTTCACCGCCGCCGCCTGCGTGATATGCGTCAGCAGCGACGAAACACCGATGCCCGGCGTGCCGCTCACCAGCACGGGCCGTCCCGCTTCGATCCGCTCAAAAATCAGTCCAAGCTCGCTCCAGCGCCCAACAAATCGCTCCGGGTCGGTGATGCGCCCGCGCTCGGTAAATGGGTTGTTTGTTTGCATCGTGTTTCCTTCGGTGGCCCGGCTGGCCACGGCAGCTATTGTAGCGGCAGCGCGAGCCTTGCGCAATTTCGGGCTGCCCGCTGCTCCCTGACTCCTGAGCCCTGAATACTGCTATACTTTTGCGCGATGGATGCAATGGATACGGTTGTTGTAAAGCTTCTGCGCCTGCTCCGCCCGCGCATTGGCTGGCTCCAGTTCACGCTCGGGCTGGCTGCCCTGCTG
>LJCR01000276.1 GCA_001399705.1 Kouleothrix aurantiaca | reverse complement strand
ACGCCCTTCGGATAATTCGTGCACTTTGTGCGCTAGCCGTGCTCTCAGCAATGATTATTACCCCCCCCCCGTGCGTTTTCCGCAGACCATCCATATTTAGATGAAATACATAGCGTTCCGTCCAAGCCTAACGTGTTTTCGACAAACACTTCGAACGTGCAGCCTGATCTAGGGGCACATGGCCGCAAGCTTGAGTTCGCACCGCCACCGATCGCTTTTGTACCCAACAAAGGCCAGACCAATAAGAAAGTGCGTGTGATGGCACGCGGCCTCGGTGGCATGGTATTTTTCACCGATGATGAGATCGTGTTGGCTATCGCCAAGACGCATAAGAGCAAAGACCCAGCCACTCCTGATGCACTCGATGCCAAGCCGCACCCGCGCACGGTGTTACGCATCCGCTACGAAGGTGCTAACAAGGATCCGCAAGTCGAGCCAATCAATCCTTTAGCGACGCGAACGAGCTACTATATTGGCAATGACCCAGGACAATGGCAGCGCAATCTCACGAGTTACGCTAGCACGGTATATCGCCAGCTTTACCCAGGAATCGCTCTGCGTTTTGACGGCCCAAGTGGTAAGCTCAAAAGCACCTACACGGTCGCACCCGGTGCCGATCCATCAACTATTCGCTGGCGCTATCAGGGTGCCGACCCGCGCTTAGACGCTGCTGGCAATCTGCTTATTGATTTGCCAAAAGCGAGCGCTGAAATTACTGCAACCGACGACGTAACAGGCACACTGACTGAGCACGCGCCGGTAGCTTGGCAAACAATTGCCGGGCGACAGGTTACGGTGCCGGTGCGCTTTGTGATCGAGCCGAACAAGCGGGTTGGTTTCGCGCTTGGCGCATACGACATAACCCAGCCACTGGTGATTGACCCTACGTTTAGTACCTTCCTGGGTGGTAACGCGAGCGAACAAGGCAATGATATTACTGCTGATCAGTTTGGTTATGTGTATGTGATTGGCACCACCAGTTCCTCATTATTCCCCGAACCAGGCTCCGGCAATGTTAATACTGGCGATCAGGGTGGCACCGATATTTTTATGGCCCAATATAGCTCTTCGGGCTCACTCGCTCATGCTATTTTTATTGGTGGGAACGGCGATGATGCTGGGAATGGTATTGCGAACTTTGCTCTGTCGTATCCATACAAGCTGGGTGCGGACATTGCGCTTGTGGGAAACACATCCTCAACCAACTTCCCTCATCTCAATGCACGCCATACGGGACCGCTTGGTGGGCAGGATGCAGTAGCAATACGCATTTACGACGACAGCGGTTATTTAGAATTGCTGTCGAGCACATACCTTGGTGGGAGTGGTACTGACGCAGCTAATGATGTGGTAATTGCGCTCGATAATGACCCAACTACGCAAACTGCTGACGCATTCATTGTGGGTACTACTACTTCGGACAACTTTACCGATCACCAAAATCAGCGCAAGGCAAAAGATGCATTTGTGCTTCGGCTGAGTGAAACAGGCACCAGTGTTGTCTATAGCCGATTTCTCGGTGGAGATGATAACGAAGAAGGCCAGGCAATTGCAGTCGACGTTAATAATAATGCCTATGTAACGGGATGGACATTGTCGAGCACTGGCTTTAGCCCGCTCAACGCGGCGCAATCAACCTATGGCGGTGCGTACGACGCCTTTATTACCAAGCTCGGACCGAATGGCACACCAATTTACAACAGCTATTTTGGTGGGAGTGGGCAAGAGCTTGGTTATGGTATTGCACTGTTCGACAATTCGGCCTACATCACTGGCCATACCAAATCGCTGGTGCTGCCCGGTTCAGCCGGCAAGTTCCAACAAGCATGCGCTTCCGGAAGTCAGGGCTGTAACGATGCGTTTGTAACGCGCTATAGCAGCACAGGAGCATTGCAGTGGAGCACCTATCTCGGTGGTAATTCATTTGATTACGGGCAGGATATTGCCGTCGACCCTGATGGGAACGCGTACCTGACTGGGTACACTCAATCGACGAATTTCCCGATTGCATCGCCCTTACAAGAAAGCTTTCAGGGCTTGTCATATGATGCACTTGTATCGGTGATTGATCCAACTGGCACCAAATTATTCTACAGCACATATCTTGGAGGAAGCTCAACGGATCAGGGCTTTGGAATTGCCCTTGACCAATTAACTTCATCGGGCATTCATGTCACTGGCTTGACTGCATCGGGTGATTTTCCAACATTTAATCGTGAGCAGGGGTTTGCTGGTGGGGGAAATGACGCATTTGTAGCGAAACTGAGTGACAACATCGGCTTTGAGGATTTTGAAGCCGGTGCAGCGGGCACTGATGCAACCGCCGACAAACCGCAGAGCAAATTATGGTGGAATGACGGCATTTGGTGGGGCGTACTATTTGATAGTAACCTCAACAAATACACCATCCATAAACTCAACTGGCCGAATCAATGGGTAACAACTGGTGTTGCCATCGATGATAGAGCTAAATCCCGCGCGGATGCATTATGGGACAACGTTGCGAAAAAGCTCTATATTGTGTCGGTTATACCAGGTGAGGTTGACCCGAAAAAGCAAACACCTCCAGACACCCTCGTGCGACTATATCGCTATAGTTATAACAGCACTCTCAAAACCTACAGCCTTGATACCGGTTTCCCCTCCCCTGTCATGACCGGCAAAAGTGAAACGATGACGATTGCCAAGGATTCCACTGGCACATTGTGGGTAGCATACACAACCGCCAACCAGGTAAGATACTAAACTAGCACGAACGATGGACTGACCTGGAATGGTGCCGCGATACTGCCTGTCGCAAACACAACCACCCTGAGCTACGACGATATTGCGACTGTGGTGGCCTTTGATGGAAAAATTGGTGTGATGTGGTCAAAGCATGATCCAGATGTAAGTGGTGGTGATAATACTGCAGCGTTTTATTTCGCAACTCATACTGATGGGACGACCTTTGGTACCTGGTCAACGGTTGAGTCAGTAGCTGGCCCTTATAAATGTATCTCCGACGATCACATCACGATAAAGGCGCCGGGTGACGGCAGCGGCAAGCTGTTCGCAGCAATTAAATCATCGTATGAAGATGATAAGTGCGGAAACACGAACCATGCACGGGATAATGACACCCAACTGTGGCTAGCGGTGCGCGCCGCCAATGGCACTTGGTCGAAGATCGAATATGGCAAAGTAATCGACGATCATACGCGCCCGGCGCTGCTGCTTGACACGGTCAATCGGCAGATCTATATGTTCGCCGCCTCACCCGAAGTGAATGGTGGCACGATCTATGTGAAGACAACGAACATGGATAGCCCAAGTTTCACTGATCAGCCAGGACTAGGTCGGCCGTTTATCAATAATTTTAAGCCTTTGGTGCTCAATAATGCCAGCACCACCAAGCAGACCGTGAATGGCACTACTAACCTGGTAGTGGTAGCAACTGACAATGGTTATTATGGCTCCTATGCGCATAATGTCATCGATTTGCCGGGCCAGGCACCGCCAGCCGGAGGCACTGCTTATACATTTGGTCCTGCGGCCGATACGTACGTCAGCCAGGCTAGCCCAACCAGCAACTACGCCACTAGTTCGTCGTTCTCAGCGGTTGGTGGAACCAGTAGCGCCAAGCAAGCATTCTTGCGTTTTACCGTCAGCGGGCTGCCGGCCGGCGCAGTGGTACAAAACGCCAAGCTGCGGCTGTATGTCACGAATGACTCGACCAGCGGGGGCAGCTTCAACAGTGTGAGCAATACCAGCTGGGCTGAGAATATTACCTGGAACAATAAGCCTGCGATTGACGGGCCATTGCTGGCGACACTTGGAGCGGTGACGATCAACCTGAGCTACGAAGTCGATGTAAGTTCGGCAATTACTGGCAATGGCAGCTACAGTTTTGCAATCACGCTGCCGGATACGAACACCAACACATTGGGATACGCCTCGCGCGAAGCCTCTACAACCGATAACCGCCCGCAGCTGATTGTGACGACCCAATAACACGCTACAGCTTGCGCGCCCGGCGCTCATAAGCACTG
This sequence comes from Kouleothrix aurantiaca, assembly GCA_001399705.1. GTDB lineage: Bacteria > Chloroflexota > Chloroflexia > Chloroflexales > Roseiflexaceae > Kouleothrix > Kouleothrix aurantiaca. Next base: position 679 of record LJCR01000276.1, on the reverse strand, counting down.
GGCGCGCAATCACATCAGAAAGGCCGAACGCTATGCCACGATTCATTCGCAACCATCCGATCCGGTTTGCGCTGCTCGCACTACTGCTGGCCTATGGCCTGTGGTGGCTCTATCAAGATTATGAATTGCGTACCTACCCGCAGCAGGTTGCAGCAATCCTTCCTATTCCGCCTGGTGTAGAAGTTGTTTACACGGCCTCAAACTACAGTAGAAAATGTAAATCGTCTAGTGCAGTCCAGTATTTCACGACGAATGAAACCTGGAATACGATCGTTGACTTTTATAACGCGCATTTACAAGAACCTTGGCAAATGAGAGGGAGCGGGCAGATATTTGAGCAGTTTCCAGCGGTATATTCAAGGGCTTCTATTCAGTTACATCAAATTGATATAACTATGGCGGAGGAATATGAGCAAGAGCCACAGTTAAGGCAGAAATTGTTAGGAGGAGTAACTCCTTATTTAATCCAGATTGCTTATAATCAAGATTTACGATTATGTCGGTCAGAAGACTAAAATTTGTCTGTATGTCACGAACGACTCGACTGGCGAAGGCAGCTTCAACAGTGTGAGCAATACCAGCTGGGCTGAGAATATTACCTGGAACAATAAGCCTGCGATTGACGGGCCATTGCTGGCGACACTTGGAGCGGTGACGATCAACCTGAGCTACGAAGTCG
>LJCR01002759.1 GCA_001399705.1 Kouleothrix aurantiaca | reverse complement strand
GCGTGTCATCGCCGCTTCGTCGTCGCCTTCATCTACTGATAGCGTCTCTTCCAGCAGCTCCTGCGGGAAGGGCTCGCCCGGCGCCAGGCAGGCCGCCCGCGCCAGCAGCGCCCGCGCCGCCGCGTCAATCGGGTCGTCACCTACGAGCTGGTCGAGGCTCAGCGCAAATGCCTTGGCGACATGCATCTCGCGCCCGCTTGGCCGCTCCTGCACGCCGCGCCCGGTCAGCGAGGCGTGTTCCAGCAGGGTTGGGCTACGGAGCGCTTCCAAGTACTTCTGCACTGGCGTGCGGTAGCGCTGAAGGAAGCTGCCGGCCAGGTGGAGGGCCAGCGGCAGCCTTCCGAGCGCCTCAGCTACCTGCGCCGCTTCGTCGTTTGTCAGCCGCGCACACAGGGCCTGCAGCAGCGCCACGCTCGCATCCAGGGGCAGCACATCGAGCGCCAGGGTTGCGGCGCGCAGCGTGGGCGGCCACAAGGCATTGCGGCTGGTCACCAGCACCCGGCAGCCGCCGCCCTGCGGTCGGTATTCATGCAGTAGCGCGGGGTCTTCGCAATTGTCGAAGATCAGCAGACGCGGGGTTTCGCGCGCCCACTCAGCTCGCACCAGCCGCACCTGGTCTTGGAGGCTCAGCCCAGCCATCCCTGCCAAACGCAGCCCGCCCGGGCCGCCGCACTGCGCAATCTCGCTTGGCACTGTTTTTGGGTCGGCGCAATTCACCCAGAACACGCCACCTAGGAAGTGCGGCCCGTACCGCCAGGCCGCCTCAATCGCCAGGCTGGTCTTGCCCACGCCGCCTATGCCGGTGCTAATCACATTCGCGTCGCCCGCCGCCAGCGCCGCCGCCACCGCGCGCAGCTCGTCGT
>LJCR01002758.1 GCA_001399705.1 Kouleothrix aurantiaca | reverse complement strand
CAACAAGCCAGCGCGCCTGGTCGAGCGGGGTTGCGTGCTCGCGCTCGGCGTCAATGCTAGAAAGGAGCTTGTCGGCATCTGGCGCGCGGCCCAGCGAATCGTAGAGCAGGGCCAGCTGAACGCGGGCGCGAAAGGCCGCGGCGTGTGCGCCAAGCGCTGTAAACTGCCTGGCGATCGCATCGAACTGGCTGGCCAGCGCATCGCTCGCCCCGCGCGCAAACGCGATCTGGAGCAGCGCATAGTCGCATTCAAGGGCTGCCAGGGTATCTCCCGCAGCACGAAAGTGCCCGGCGGCAGCCGCAAGCGGCGGCGCGGCCTCGTCGATTTGCTCGCAGGCCAAAAAGACGCGGCCAAATGTATAGTCGTGCCAGGGGTGCTCACCCGGTGAGCGGGGCAGGCGCCGCACCAATGCGGTGGCCCGTTGTGGGTCTCGCTCGGCAATCGCCAAAATTCGCTGGCATCCGAGCGGCGGGATCGCGCTATCGCTCTGCATGGCGCCATATTGTAGCACGATTTAGACATTATGCACCCCGGCTTCCAGGTGCCGCCGGCCAGCGGCGTGCGGCCGAGGCCAGCGTGCGGCTGCGCCCAGGCACAGCGCCAGTGTACAGCACCGGCAGCATCCAGCCGGCATGGCCGGCGGCGTGCGCTGCGCTGCGCCCGGCAGCGACTGCCTGTGCGATCGTGCTGCCGCCTGCCAGTGCCGCAAGACACATGCGCGCAAATTCGTGCGCTGCTGCCTGGCCTACTTCTCCTTGCATGGCTACCACTGCCGGCATGCCATAGCGTAGCAAGGCCAGTGCGATGCTGCTAGCCGCCCCATCCGGGCTGGCTGAAAGTGTACCGCTGTGGCAGGTTTGCAA
>LJCR01002757.1 GCA_001399705.1 Kouleothrix aurantiaca | reverse complement strand
CCGAGCAGCGCCGCGCCGACAGCGACCTGTACCGCGAGCGCGTGCAGGCCACCGCCCTCGGCATTCTCACGCTGCTTGGCATCGACGCCGACCCGCTCACCAGCCGCGAGCATGTGCTGATCGCCAACATTTTCGACAACGCATGGCAGCAGGGCCAGGATCTCGACGTGGCCGGCCTGATTCGCGCCATCCAGAAGCCGCCGTTCGAAAGCGTCGGCGTGCTCGATGTCGAGTCCTTCTTCCCCGCGAAAGATCGCACTGGGCTGGCCATGCAGCTCAACAACCTGCTGGCCGCGCCCGGTTTCGCTGCCTGGATGCAGGGCGAGCCGCTCGACGCCGGTCGCCTCTTGTTCACCGATACCGGCAAGCCGCGCGTTTCTGTTATGTCAATCGCGCATCTGGGCGACCGCGAGCGCATGTTTTTCGTGTCCACCCTGCTGAGCGAGATCGTCAGCTGGATGCGCACCCAGCCCGGCAGCACCAGCCTGCGCGCCATCCTGTACATGGACGAGATCTTTGGCTACCTGCCGCCGATCGCGAACCCGCCCAGCAAAACGCTCTTTCTCACCCTGCTGAAGCAGGCGCGCGCCTTTGGTCTGGGCCTGGTGCTGTCCACCCAAAACCCGGTCGATCTCGACTACAAGGCGCTGTCCAACATCGGCACCTGGATGATTGGCCGCCTGCAAACCGAGCGCGACAAAGCCCGCGTGATGGAAGGGCTCGAAGGCGCTGCGGCCGGCGGCGCGTTCGACCGCGCGCAGATGGAGCGCATTCTGGCCGGCCTGGGCAAGCGCATCTTTCTGATGCACAACGTCCACGAAGATCACCCGGCAGTGTTCACCACGCGCTGGACACTTTCCTAC
>LJCR01002755.1 GCA_001399705.1 Kouleothrix aurantiaca | reverse complement strand
ACTGACGACGGACGAGCGATCAAATAGTTCACCACGGAGAGGTTTTGCGTTTGCGGGTTTCCAGTTTTGGGGCGCGCATTTTCCCAATGTGCTACAGGCGTGCTGCTAAGGCGGCCGTATGTGCCGGCCAGGAGGCTGTCGATGGAAGGTTTGGTCGCATCATGACGCTGCAGTATTTTAAGCCTCAGGCCCCTTTCTTTGTTGGCGACTGCATGCCCTTTTTCCACGGTGGTATATTCCGGCTCTTCTATCTTCTGGACGAAAACCACCACGCGGCGCGCGACGGCCTCGGTGGGCATCAATGGGCGCAGGCAAGTTCGGAAGATCTCGTGCACTGGCAGCATCATCCGCTCGCCATCGCTATCTCGGAGGACCGCGAGGGCTCGATCTGCACCGGCTCAGTCTTCTTTCATGAAGGCACCTACTACGGATTTTATGCCACCCGTATGCGCGATTACACCCAGCATCTCAGCTGTGCAACCAGCCAAGACGGGATACACTTCGCGAAAACCGAGCCCAATCCCTTTGCGTCCCCGCCTGCGGGCTATGACCCATCCCACTACCGCGATCCGGTCGTCTTCCAGGCCGCCGATGGCCGCTTCCACATGCTGGTTACCGCGAGCCTCGCGACGTGGCCGATCGCCAACCGCGGCGGCTGCCTGGCGCATCTGGTCTCCAGCGACCTCAAACATTGGGAAAATCACGAGCCATTCATCATCCCCGGCCTGCCGGGAGCGCCCGAATGCCCAGATTACTTCGAATGGAACGGATGGTACTACCTGGTGTTCAGCAACGAAGGTATCGCCCGCTACCGAATGTCGCGCGAGCCGTTCGGCCCCTGGCAGCGGCCGCCGGTCGACACGC
>LJCR01002756.1 GCA_001399705.1 Kouleothrix aurantiaca | reverse complement strand
ATCTGGCCTTTCAGCACGCACTCGTGCATGCAGATGCGATTGTAGGCGGCCGGGTAGGTACCTTGCAGCTTGACGCGCAGGTAGTTTGCGTTCAGCACCGCCGTCTCGCTCACCTCGCGCAGACCGGCTGCGCCCAGCGTGCGAATGTAGGTCCACGCGCGCACAAGCATGCCGAAGTTACCCCAGAACGACTTCACGCGGCCAACCGAGTGCTCGGGCTCGAAGAAGCGGTAGGCCGGCTTGCCATCCGCCTCGGTTTTTTCCACGCGCGGGCCGGGCAGGAACTGCGCCAGCTCAGCTGTGCAGCCCACCGCGCCCGAGCCGGGGCCGCCGCCGCCGTGCGGCGTGGTGAATGTTTTGTGCAGGTTGTAGTGCATGAAGTCGAAGCCAACCGCGCCGGGCTTGACGATGCCGAGAATGGCGTTGAAGTTCGCGCCGTCGCCATACATCAGGCCGCCCGCGCCATGCACGATCTCGGCCACCTCGCGGATGTTCTGCTCGAAGATGCCAACCGTGTTCGGGTTGGTGAGCATCAGGCCGGCGGTGCGCGGCGAGATTTTGGCGCGCAGGTCGTTCAGATCAACGTTGCCATAGGCGTCGCCCTTGACCTCGACCACCTTCATGCCGACCATCGCGGCGGTGGCGGGGTTGGTGCCGTGCGCCGAGTCGGGCACCAGGATCTCGGTGCGCTCGGTGTCGCCGCGGCCGAGGTGGTAGGCGCGAAACACCAGCTCGCCGGTGAATTCGCCCTGCGCGCCGGCGGCCGGCTGGAGCGACACCGCCGCCAAGCCGGCAATTTCGCCCAGCATTTCCTGCAGCTCGTACATCAGGCGCAGCGCGCCCTGCGAGAGCGCGTCGCCCTGG
>LJCR01002753.1 GCA_001399705.1 Kouleothrix aurantiaca | reverse complement strand
CTGCTCGACCGCTTTGGCCTCCACGCGCGCATCACCACCATTGAAGACGTGGCCGAGCGCGTGGAGATCGTGCGCCGCCGCCGCGCCTTCGACCTCGACCCGTGCGCGTTTGCCGAGAAGTGGGAACGCGCGCAGGCCAAGCTCCAGCGCTCCATCCGCGCCGCCCAGAAGCGCCTGCCCGCCGTCGAGCTTTCCGACGCAGCGCTGCTAACGGCCGCCCAGCTCTGCGCGACGCTCGCAATCGACGGCCACCGCGGCGAGCTGACCCTCTGCCGCGCCGCCGTGGCGCTGGCCGCGCTTGAGGGCCGGCCCTCTGCCCAGCCCGCCGACGTCGCCCGCGTCGCCCTGCTTTCGCTGCGCCACCGCCTGCGCAAAGACCCGCTGGAAACCAGCGGCGACGACAACCGGATCGAGCGGGCTGTGGCGGAGCTGACCGTCTAAAACAGCGCGGCTGATGTCTGCTTCTGGTTACGACGACCGACGACTGACTACTGACGACGATTGCGTGGTCGGTTGTCGGTGGTCCGTGGTCATTCGGTTAGCGGAATCGGATTCCTGTAAAGCTGCGTTCCGAACTAAAGAACGCCTGATTCACATAGGGGCGCGTACCAGTAGCCAGCGTCTGGCGCTGGGCAGCGCACAACGCCGATGCCCGAGTTGCTTCCCTTTCCAGCATTGGTTGGTCTGGAACCAGCCCAGCAAGCCCTCCGGCTGCTGGCGGTCGAGCCGCGCCTGCGCGGGCTGGTGCTGGCCGCACCCGTCGGCAGCGGCAAAAGCACGCTGGCGCGCGGCGCGCAATCCTTGTTCGGCGCGGGCACGCCCTTTGTCGAGCTGCCGCTCGGCGCCGACGACGACGTGCTGCTG
>LJCR01002752.1 GCA_001399705.1 Kouleothrix aurantiaca | reverse complement strand
GTAGCGCTTGAGCAGGGCGCGCACGCGCATCACCAGCTCCAGCGGCTCGAAGGGCTTGACCAGGTAGTCGTCCGCGCCAAGCTGAAAGCCCTTGATCTTCTGAGCGGTTTCGCCCTTGGCGGTGAGCATCAGCACCGGCATATCGTAGCTGGCGCGCAGCTCGGCACACAAATCCCAGCCGTCCATGCGCGGCATCATCACGTCGAGAATCGCGAGGTCGGCGCGCTTGGTTTCGAGCAGGTCGAGCGCGGCGCGACCGTCGGCGGCTTCAAACACGGCGAAGCCCTCGTTATGCAAAAACACGCGCACCAGCTCGCGAATATGCGGGTCGTCGTCTACAACCAGAATGGCACTCATAGCGCCGGGGTTTCCTTTCTGCTGCACCGGCAGAAGATACACCGCTTGTGTAAACTGAATGCAAACGGACAAGAAGTTCTATCCGCAGATTATGCAGATGATGCAGATTGGTACCAAAGGTGATGATCTTAGTAAATAGATCTGTTTACACTCGGCTCTGGCAGAATGCTATTCAGATTGCCACAAAGGCTCGAAGACTCGAAGATTCTATAGCTTCCGAAAGCCCTCCGTGCCTTCGTGTCTTCGTGGTAAACGTTCCTGGTTGCTGTATTCGAAGTGTTATTTGTTCTAGCCTTGCAGCTGGCTGGCAAACCACCTCGCAATCCGCTCCTGCACATCGCGCCGCAGAAACAGCGTGAGATGGCTCGCGCCCGGCACGATCGAGAAGGTGGCGTGCGGCGGCGCGGCGTCGGGCATCTCGGCGGCCTGCGCGGGTTTCACAATCGCGTCGCGCCCGCCGTAGAGCAGGAACAGCGGCGCCTGGATGCGCTTCACGCTGCCCAGCAG
>LJCR01002754.1 GCA_001399705.1 Kouleothrix aurantiaca | reverse complement strand
GCCGCGTGGCGGCCGCCAGCACGCGCGGGCAGTCGATTGGCGCGCACCAGATCGAGACCATTCTGGTTGCGGATGGCGATGCGCAGATCGGTCCGGTCGCTGGCTGCACGGTGCTGGAGAGCACCGGCGCGCAGCTTGGGCCGGCCGCGACCCGCAACCGGGGCATCGCCGTCGCGCGCGGGGCGTTTCTGTCGTTTCTGGACGCCGATGACTACTATTTGCCGCGCGGGCTGGAGCACCTGCTGCGCGCGTACAGCCGGGGCGAGCACGGCTATATCTACGGCAACGCCTACACGCTGGAGCAGGACGGCCGTCTTGTGCTGCGCGGCGCGCCCGACTATGTACAAGCCGACATGGCGCGCTACAACGTGCACGTCATTACGACCCTGATCCCGACCGAGAAGGTGCGCGCGGTCGGCGGCATGGACGAGCGCGGCGATGCCTGGGAAGACTGGCGCTTTCACTTGCGGCTGGCGCAAGCAGGCATCTGCGGCTACCGCACCGACCAGCCGATCTTTGTCTACCGCGTGTGGGAAGGGAATCGCATGACGCGGTTCGCGCCCGACCGCTCCACCATGGAGCCGGTGTGGGCCGACTACCGCAACGAGCAAGGAGTCATCCCCATGGCAGGATGTTGCGGCGGCGACGCCACGCTCGCACAGCTGGCCGGCCTGGGCGTGCAGGGCGCAACCCCGCCCGAGCCGCTCAATGTCGGTGCGGACCTGGTGCGCATCAAGTATGTCGGGACCGAGCGGGGCAGCATCCCGTTCGACCTGGGACCGAGCACGCCGATCATTCGATTGGGCGATAACGCGCAGCATCGCTACGCGAACGTGAGCAGAGCGCACGCGGCATGGCTGGCGG
>LJCR01002749.1 GCA_001399705.1 Kouleothrix aurantiaca | reverse complement strand
GGGATGGCGGTCGAATCTGTGGCGTTCGGGTAGAGCCAGTGGCCCATCTGCGTGCCCGCGCCCAGGCTGCCTTCGGCGGCGCGCACAAGTGCCGCCACCTCGTTGCGGTCAACATTCTCCTGCGTGGCCGTCACGGCAATCGGGTCGGTGTCGAGCGCGAGCACCTGCGCGCCCAGACGCGCGGCAGCAATGGCGAGAATGCCCGAGCCGCAGCCCAGGTCGAGTACCTGCATGTTGGGTTTGACATAATCCTCGACAAAGCCAACGCAAAGCTGGGTGGTGGGGTGCAGGCCGGTACCGAAGGCCATGCCCGGGTCGAGCTTCAGCACAATGTCGCCGTCCTGCGGCTCGTACTCCAGCCACGAGGGCACGATCACCGTGCGCCGGCCAATGCGCTGCACCTTATAGTGCTGCTTCCAGGCATTGGCCCAGTCTTCTTCTTCCAGCGAGCGCACCGCCAGCGGGCCAACCGCGCGCATCTGCCCGAAGTGCCAGAGTGCCTGCTCAACGCGCTGGCGCGTTTCTTCGGCCTGTGCGTCGAGCGGGATGTAGGTGCGCATCGTCACCGGGCGGCTGGTGTCGAAGGTGTAGTCCGGCCCGTCGGCACCGGTGATGATCGGCTGGTCGATCACGACGCCGCCATTGTAGCCGTATTGCGCGAGCAGTTCACTGATCGACTCGACCGCCTCGGGCTCGACGTCGACGGAAAGTTCTAGCCAGGTCATGATTCCTCGGAAGTCAGGAGTCAGGATTCAGGAGTCAGCAGTGGTTGCCATATTCTGACTTCTGAATCCTGACGGCTGAATACTGTTAGATTATTTGGTTTTCCAGCGCGTGCCTTGCGGGCCGTCCTCAAGCGTGATGT
>LJCR01002750.1 GCA_001399705.1 Kouleothrix aurantiaca | reverse complement strand
GATCGTCGGGCGCTTCCCACGATCGCCACGCCGCCCACAGCACACCCGCCACCAGCAGGCCCAGCCCCAGGCCAACCGTCAGCGGTTGCACCACATCCATCGGCACAACCAGCGCCAGCAGGTTAGGCGCGCCAAGCGCGTCAGGCACGCCGGGCAGCTTCAAAGGCGCTTGCAGCACCGCCAGCCACGAGCTGGTGAACAAGGTCCCACGGTCGCTGAAGTTGCGCAGCGTGGCCGAACCCACCCAGAAAAACGAGTACGCCACCGCCACCAGCGCCGCGCACGCCAGCCCGCCCACCGCAACCAGCCGCAGGCGCGCGCGCGCATTCGGCTGGCGGCGCAGCGCCGCGCTCAGCAGCAGTGGCCCCACCAGCAGTGCCAGGTACTTCACCAGCCCGCCCAGCGTCAGCACCAGAAACGAGATCAGCCAGCTTGGCAAGAGGTGTCGTTTAGACTGCGCCGGCGCATCCGCACTTACCGCGCGCGGCAGCAGCACACCCACCGCCAGCACAATCAGGCCCGCCATCCAGGCGTCGTTATGCCCCGCCGCCACCGATTCCCACAGCGCCAGCGGGTTCCACAGCCACAGAAACAGGCCCAGCCAGCGGTAGTTCGGTGCCGTGCGCCGCAGCACCAGCCAGATCGCCGCGCCGCAAAACACAAAGCCCAGCACGCCCAGCAGCTTGAACGCGATCACCAGCCGCCATAGCTCGGCATCGCGCGCGCCCGTCACAATAATTTCGCCGGCGACTTCCGGAGCCAGGTTCAGGCCCGGCGCGCCGGGGCGCTCGCCCGCCAGCCATGCCGTGGCGCGGCTGAACACCTCCCACACTGGCCCATACGCCGTCACTGCGCGCCGCCCTGC
>LJCR01000275.1 GCA_001399705.1 Kouleothrix aurantiaca | reverse complement strand
CCAGCGATCTGCTCGATCTGCACGCGCGCCTGTATGGCATCGCTGCCCCCGCGCGCCGCCGCCGCATCACCGCGCTGCTTGAGCGCGTGGGCCTGGCCGAACATACTCGCCGCCCGATCGCCGGCTTCTCGAAAGGCATGCTCCAGCGCATTGGGCTGGCGCAGGCGCTGCTGAACGAGCCCGCGCTGGTCTTTCTCGACGAGCCGACCTCGGCGCTCGACCCGTTTGGCCGCATGCTGGTGCGCCGGATCATCCACGAGCTCAAGGCGCAGGGCACCACAGTGTTTCTCAACTCGCACCTGCTCAGCGAGGTCGAGGCGACATGCGACCGCGTGGCATTTATTCGTGAAGGGCGCGTGCTGCAAACCCTGAAGCTGGCCGACATGGCCGCCGGGCAATTGCACGTCACCGTTCAGACCGACAGCGCGCCGCCCGCGCTGCTGAGCACGCTGCGTGCGCTCGATCCTGCGGTGCAGGTGCACGAACTGCCGCGCGCGGGCGAGCACGCGCCGGGCTGGAGCATCGAGCTGAGCCTGCCCGACGAAGCGCAGCTCCCGCTGATTGCCGAGCAGGCATTAGCAAGTGGCGCAAAGCTCTATGCGCTCACGCCGCGCCGCGCCTCGCTCGAACAGCTTTTCCTTGAGGTTGTGGGCGACGTGGACAGCGGGCAGTGAGACCAGGAGTCAGAAGTCAGGAGTCAGAAATCAGTGAGCAGTTCGCAGTAGGCAGTAACCTGCAACCTGTAAACCTTCAAACTCTCCGTGCCTCTGTGCCTCTGTGGTTAAATTTTTTTCGGTCGTCAGTGGTCAGTCGTCGGTATCGAAACCTGCAACCCTTATGAACACAATCACAACCATCACCTGGCTGACATTTCGCGAAGCGTGGCGGCGGCGCATGGTGCAGGCCGCGCTCGGCCTCGGCGTGGTGTTTCTGCTGCTGTTCGGCATTGGCTTCTACCTGATCACCACAAACATGCGCGCCGAAGGCATGCGCGCGATCGAGCTGAGCTTTGCCTACAACCTGCTGCTCATGGCCGGCCTGTATGTCGTGCATTTCCTGACGGTCATGCTCGCAATCTTCGCCTCGGTCGATACCATCGCCGGCGAGATCGCCAGCCACACCATCCAGGCGCTGGCCACCAAACCGCTGCAGCGCTGGCAGATCGTGCTGGGCAAGTGGTTTGGCTACGCCGCGATGATTGTGCTGTACCTGGGTGGGCTGAGCGGGGGAATAATGGGCGTGGTATATATGCTTTCTGGCTACACACCGCCCAACGCCAACGCCGTGCTGCTGCTGATGCTCGAGGCGCTGGTGCTGCTCTCGCTTTCCCTGCTGGGCGGCACCTACCTTTCCACGCTGACCAACGGCGTGCTGCTGTTTATGCTGTATGGTCTCGCCTTTATCGGCGCGTGGGTCGAGCAGATCGGCGCGCTGCTGCAATCGCACGCCGCCGTGAATGTCGGCATTGTCGCCAGCCTGCTGCTGCCGGTCGAGGCGCTGTGGCGGCGCGCGGCCTTTCTGATGCAGCCACAGCTCATGAGCGCAGTGCCCACGCCGTTTAGCGGCTCGTCGCCGCCCAGCCAGGCCATGGTCATCTACGCAGCATTCTATGCACTGGTGATGCTGCTGCTGGCGATGCGCAGCTTTGGGCGGCGCGATCTGTAGGCCACTCCACCACACGAATTGCACAACAAAGCCGGGGCGAACCGCCGCCCCGGCTTTGTTTTGTTTGGCTGCTACGCGCGCGAGCCCAGCATTGGCGTGCCCGGGCGCTTCACGCCGGGCGGCGCGGCCGCCGTCACCTGCTCGATGATCTGGAGCGTGCGCGTGGCGATCTGGTCGAGGTAGATCATATCGTCGCGGCTGACCATGCCCGCCACGCGAATTGTGTCGAAGTACCAGCGTGCATGGTTCAGCATATGGTGGCGCGCAACGCCAAAGCGCGGCATAATCGCCCAGCCCCACTGATACTCGCGCTCGATCACCATGAGTGTCTGGAAGCGGAGCACAACCTGAATCAGGCGATGAAAGCGGCGCGGCGTTTCTTTAAACACATTCTGCTGAAATGTCACAGCATCGGGGCGCGAGGTATCGAAGCACAAAGAAGGAAAAGCTGTCGCCAGGCGGTTGGTCAGTAGCTCGCACAGCGTATCGCGCTGCAGATCGAGAGAATCGGCCACGCGCGCGCCATTTTGCTCCAACCATGCCTCAAGCGTCATCATCGCCAGAACTCCTGGGCGCCCGTGCCAGCGCAGGCAGCACGTGCAAAGCACCGCTGTGCGGCTGGCCAGAGTGCGATGTATGAATACGGGTTACATGCGGGGTTGCATACCGACGGCATTATACCACCGGTCGGGTGCGACAAGGTCAGCAAGCTGCTCGGCGCGATTGGCAGCGGTGCGCAGTTCGATGCCAAGGTAGATGCCTGGCACGCGCGCCTGAAATTCGGGGTATTTTTCAAAGACCGAGCCGCTGTATACCAGCTGCAAGCGGTAGTTGTTCAGCGATGCGATCATACGGCACAGTTCGAGCATGCCGGCCATGTGCTCAACCATCGAGTTGGTGATGCATACGAGTGCCGGCGCCAGGCGCTTGAGAAAGTTTTCGCTGCCTTCGGCTTCCAGGCTTTGGCCCAGGTACACCACTTCCCAGCCGCGCTGCTCCATAAGTAACGCAAACATCAGCAGCCCAAGCTCATGCTGTTCATCGGGGGCACACGCGCACAGCAGGCGCGGCCCCTGCGCGAATGGCGCATGCAGCTGCATCAGCCCGAGCAGGCGCTGGCGAATAAAGTTCGAAAACATATGCTCTTCAGCAATGCTGATTTCACCGCGCGCCCAACGCTCACCCAGATCGAACATAATCGGCTCGAATAGCTCGAAGATCACGGTCTCGATCGGGAACATGGTGCAGATATGGTTGACCATCAGGTGGGCCTGGCGCAGGTTCACGCTGTTCAGCGCCTCGATGAGCTGCACGCGAATCTCGGGCCAGTTGCTGCCGCCGGGCGGCTGTGCCGCAGGCTGGGGAAGAGGCCGCGCTGCTGCCTGAAACGCCGCCGGGTCGAGGGTGTCGAGCTCTTGGAGCAGCGTCACCGCCTGGCTGATCGCCAGCCCTTCTTCGGTGCACTGTTTCAGCCACTTGATGATCGCAACATCGCGTTGCGAGTAGAGCCGGTGGCCATGATCGGAGCGTTTCGGCCGGGGGACACCATAACGTTGTTCCCAGGCACGCAACGTTGAAATATTCACGCCAGTTTGCTGAACAACCGCCTTGATGTTGTAGCGCGGCGCATCAGGCAGCGCTAACAAGTGCTTGATTTGCTCGTTCATAGAGCGCCCCATTTTTCGTCACGATGGCGACGAAGCAAGCCGGCTAGACGTATGGGTCTACGCACGAAGTCACAGCGTGGATGAAGTATGAGTCCTGTTCAGGGTGTGCTCATTATAGCAGCGCTATCAAGAGCCTGGTTTGCTCGTTCATACAGCTCCCCTCAGGTTTCCCCGCGATGACGACGAGGCAAGGCGGATAGACGTATGGGTCTACCCACGAGGGCACAGAGTGTCTTACGTGCGAATACCTGTTCAGGATGTGTTCATTATATTTGCATATCCTGTTGATGTCAAACATGTCATCCGCGGGATAACAAAAGCCATTGTTCTGAGCAATATCTTTTGACACTGGCAGGCTCGCCGATTGGGCCGATATGCACATTATCTGTGTAGCATTTGCGTAGTAAATGTGTCAATCATTTCAGTTGACTCTTTTTCGTGCGCGCCGCATAATGAGCGCATCGAGCAAAATTTAATCTTAACACTTTCCCGAGCCTAGCCGCTCATGCGCATGCATGGGCGTCGGGTGTGTAGTGCCAGCAGTGCGCTGGTAATGCGCTTCATACGCAAGCCCTTCCGAAAGGGGGTGAATTGGATGCCAGATCCCGTCGAAGTATCGAGCGATCTCGTACCCGCGCCGTGGAAAACGCTTTTCACAAACGAGGAGTACCTCATCCACCGCATCGTTGTGCAGTCGACCTATGCGATGGTTGTGATCGTGTTAGTCGCCCATGCGCTGGTGTGGTTTTGGAGGCCGTGGCTACAATAGCGGATCAAGGAGAATTTCATGCGTCGTGCCCCGATCGAATTTCGTACCGTCGTGATTCTCTACACTCTGCTTGGCATCATCATGGCGCTCGTGATCCACTTTGTCGTTCTGAGCTCGCCACGGTACAACTGGTTGGCGCTGGTCGGCGGCTAAACCGCTCGCTCGGCGATTGTTCGTGCAGGTACTCGGCAGTGGGCTGATTGATGGTTACGCATCAGCCCCTGCCACGTTCCACATCCCGTCTCGGCAGGCGAAGAAAGCGAGAGCTTGAGATGTCAGATCTTCCCAATGATCCGCCGCTGCAGCCCGACGAGGGGCCACCGGTTTCTCGCCAGCAGCCTGCGCCTGTGGTTGCCCAGGAAGTGCAGGCGTCGAAAGTGCTCGCCGCGGAAGATGCCAAAGCCGGCGACGTTATTCCATTTTCGATTGTCGAAGAGTTTTACAAACGCCCCGGCGGCACACTGTTCGCCCAGCTGTTCGGCAACGATCCGCTCGATTTCTGGATCGGGCGCTTCTATGTCGGTATCTGGGGTTTGCTGTCGGTCGCCTTCGCGACCATCGGCGCGATCTTCTACTTCTACCAGTTTGTGGTTGTGGAAGGTACGTACAATATTC
>LJCR01002751.1 GCA_001399705.1 Kouleothrix aurantiaca | reverse complement strand
CCGCTACATGCAGCGGGCTACCATCAAGCGTGCCATGGCCGCTGACCAGCGCATCGTAAAGGCCGGTCCGATCCTGATTTTCGACAAGCTTTTGGACGTAAACATCTTTGGTGGAAACAAAATCAAGCGGATCGCAAGGGGCCAGATCGGCGTCGTCTTCAACAAATGAGCCAGCATCGAGAAGCCCCAACCATTCGCGGGCGCTGAGGCGCATATGGTAGCCACACTTGCATACCTTGAGGTTGTCGTTCAGCTGCTTGGCGTAGTTCAGCTCACCGCACGATGGGCACTTGACCCACATATTGTCGGGGATCTGCTGACCATTGTCGCGCGCGCCGGGGGTAAAATGCTTTGGTTGGCGGCGAAACCACTCTTTCATGCTGTTCTCCTGGCGTTCATATGCGGTGCGCATTATACCACACCCGCTTTGGCCAATCGCAGCCGGGCGTCAAATTCCTGGCCCGCCAGCACCCGCGCGCGAAGATCCCCAGCCCCTTTTTGCCAGCGCATGGTGGCGCTGCCTTACAAGTCACCCTGCAGATCTGGCATAGATATGCTTGCGTCTTGCCAAAAGTTGTCATATGATACGGGCAGGAATCGAGCGCGCCATTACGCTTTTCGTGTTGCGCTACGACGGAAAGGAAACCCGAGCAATGCTCGATGCACTTCAGAATCCCATCGTCATCGCAGTGGTCGTGCTGGTGCTGCTGGCGCTGATTGCGATCCCGGTGCTGATACGGCGGCGCGCAGCCCGCAACGATGTGCAGCCGCCGCCCGAGTTGGGCCCGGCAGTCGACTATACGTCGGTGCCTTATGTGGAGCCGCAAACCTTTGGCGAGCGCCTGCGGGCCGCGCCGATTGGCGT
>LJCR01002748.1 GCA_001399705.1 Kouleothrix aurantiaca | reverse complement strand
CGCAAGTACGACCTGATGGCGCGCAAGGGCCTGCTGTTCGAGCTGGGCCTGCGCGCGGCGCGTGTATATGGCCAGGGCAGCGAGTTCGAGCGGCTGCGCGAGTACAACACCGACGACGAGTTTCGCCGCATCAACTGGAAGGCGACCGCGCGGCGCGGCAAGCCAATCGCCGCCGAGTACGAAACCGAGCGCAGCCAGTATGTCATGAGCGTGATCGACACAGGCCGCCTGATGCGCCCACCGGTGGGCGACCCCGCCAGCGACGGCGGGCCGAGCCTGGCCAAGCTCGATTTCGCGATCAACACGGCCCTGCTGCTTTCCTATGTAGCAACGCTGAAAGGCGACCACATCGGCCTGCTGACGTTTGCCGACGATGTGCGCACCTACCTCGCGCCGCGGCGTGGCAAGGGGCAGTTCTACCGCATGCTCGAAGCACTGTATAACGTGCAGTTCGAGCCGGTCGAGGCCGATTACTCGCAGGCGCTGACCTACCTCGACCTGAAGCACAAGCGCCGCTCGCTGGTGGTGGTGTTCACCGACCTGGTGACGCTCGACGCGGCGCGCCCGCTGATCGCGCAGATGGCGCGGCTGGCGCGGCGGCACCTGCCGCTCCGCGTGGTCATCTCCGACCCGAACTTCACGCGGCTGGCCGCGCAGCTGCGCTCACGCGCGGCGCTGCGCCAGCGGCGCGGCAACAAGGGCCAGCTCGACGCCAAGGCGACCATTCGCGCCAACCAGCGCTTTGCGGGCGTGCCGCTCGATGTGCGCCACAAGAAAAAGCATCTCAAGCCCAAGCTGACCGTGATCTGCGACCTTTCGACTTCGATGCGGCCAATCGTCGCGTTCATGCTGATGCTGGTGTACGC
>LJCR01002746.1 GCA_001399705.1 Kouleothrix aurantiaca | reverse complement strand
GCTCGACCGGCTGCGCGCCCTGGCGGGCGTGGCGGCGTGCGCGCGCGTGGAATCGGCCAATACCTTCCCCTCCGACGCGGGCATTGCCTCGTCGGCGGCGGCGTTTGCGGCGCTGACGCTGGCGGGCGCTGCTGCGCTGCGGCTCGATCTCGACGAGCGCCAGCTCACGATCCTGACGCGCCACGGCGGCTCGGGCTCGGCCTGCCGCTCGATCCCGACTGGCTACGTGGAGTGGGTGGTTCCTGAAGGGCCGTTCGACGCGGCGCGCTGGGATACGGAATCGTATGCGGCGAGCCTGGCCGCGCCCGAGCACTGGGCGCTGGCCGATGTGGTGGCGGTGGTGGATGCGGGCGCGAAAAAGATCGGCAGCGCCGAGAACCACCAGCTCGCCGTCACCAGCGCCTACTTCCCCACGCGCCTGGCCGAAATCCCGGCGCGCATGGCCGCCACGCGCACCGCCATCGCCACCCGCGATTTCGAGCTGCTGGGCACGACCATGGAGGCCGACGCGGTGTCCATGCACGTCGTCTGCATGACCTCGACGCCGCCCTCGTTCTACTGGAACAGCGGCACGCTGGCGGTGATCCACGCGGTGCGGGCCTGGCGCGCGGAAGGTCTGCAATCCTACTTTACGATCGACGCAGGGCCGAATGTGCATGTGATCTGCGCGGCGGCCGATCGCGATGAGGTTGAGCGGCGGCTGCGCGCGCTACCGGGCGTGCAGTTCACGATTGCGAATAACGCTGGCGCGGGCGCGCGCGTGGTGGGCTAATCCATTTTATACGCACGAAGTTTGACCCAAAAGCCGCCAATCGCAAATCCAAAAATCCGCAGATCCTTGACAACACGCCGCTGCCTGTGTATACT
>LJCR01002747.1 GCA_001399705.1 Kouleothrix aurantiaca | reverse complement strand
CTTCACGCGGCTTGCCCGACACATACTCCTGGTAGACGGCGCTGGTATAGCCTTCGGGCGTGTAGCGCGTGCCCGCGGCGATGCCCGCCCACGGCCCGGCCACAAGCTGCGCCAGCGCCTCGCGCCACGCCTGCTCGTGCGGCGAATCTACCAGCACGCCGTCGATATCGAAAATAGCCCCCTGGAAACGCATAAAATCCTCAGTCGCCAGCGCGCAGTCGGCAGGAAGCAATTGGGCTGCCGTCTGCTGGCTGCACACTGCTTACTGGCCGGCAAGCCCGCTGTAGCTCGCGCCTTCCATGTAGTACTTGTTGAAAATAAAGAAGATGATCAGGATCGGAATCGCGTTGAACATCGATCCAACCAGGATCTTGTTCCACTCGACCGCGTACTGCGTCTTGAAGAAGTTCAGCCCAACGGTGAGCGTGAGCAGCTTGGCATCGCGCAGGTACAGCAGCGGGCCAAGAAAATCGTTCCACGAGCCCTGGAACTGGATGATCGCCAGCGTGATCAGGGCCGGGCGCGACAGCGGCATTGCGACGCTCCAGTAGGTGCGGAAGCGGCTCGCGCCATCCATGTAAGCGGCTTCTTCCAGCTCGCGCGGGATGGATTTAAAGAACTGCGTGAGCATGAAAATACCAAACGGCACCACCAGCTTCGGCACGATCAGGGGCCAGTAGGTGTTGATCCAGCCGAGCTTGGCGAAAAACACATAGCCCGGAATCAGCGTCACCGCGCCAGGGATGGCCATGCTGGCGATGATAAAGGAGAAAATCAGCTCCTTGCCGGGAAAGCGCATGCGCGCAAACGCATAGGCCGCCAGCGAGCAGAAAAACACCTGCGAGGCCATGTTTACCACTGCCAGCC
>LJCR01002745.1 GCA_001399705.1 Kouleothrix aurantiaca | reverse complement strand
ATGTAGGCCAGCATGGCGCGCACGTCGTCGGGCGTCAGCGGCGCGTCGTTGCGGGGAATGGGCGCAACGCCGCCGTAGCGGGCGGCACGGCGGAAGGGCCTGGTGCCCGGCCACACGCCAGCGACCCAGATCGGGATGCGCGGCTGCTGGAGCGGCGCGGGCAGGAACTGCGTGTCGCGCACGGTGTAGTGCGTGCCGGCGTAGCTGAACGGCTCGCCGCTCCACAGCCCGGTCACGACATCCAGCGCCTCGTCGAGCTGCGCGCCGCGCGTGCGGTCGTCGGCGGGCTCGCCAAAGCGGCTGTAGTCGCCAAACCAGTCGCCGCCGATGCCCACGCCCAGCACGGCCCGCCCGCCCGAGAGGTGATCGAGCGTGGTGGCCTGGCGGGCGACCTGCCAGGGGCGGCGGCGCGGCAGCGGCGTGACCATCGCGCCGATGCGGATGCGCTGGGTGGCGACGGCCATGGCGGCGAGCGTCACCCACGGCTCGGTGACGGGGAAGTTCTGCGGGTGCGTCCACATGACATGATCCCAGATGAACATGCCGTCCCAGCCGCTGGCTTCGGCCTCGCGGGCCAGCCCGGCGACGAGGCGCGGGTCGCCGAACGAGCCAAAGTTGGGGACGTTGATGGCGAATTTCATGGGCTGCTCCTTCTGTGCGCGGGCTGCGCGCCCTCGCGCTCCCATCGCTTTCGCATCCTGAGTAGGCCCTATGGGCCCTATCGAAGGGTGCGTGGGCTATGCGCCCTCGCTTCCGTGCTCATTCCTGCGAGGGCTACGCGCCCTCGCTTCCGTGCTCATACTCTTGCGAGGGCTACGCGCCCTCGCGCTCCGCGGCAAAGGGCCGGCCGCGGCCCTCTGCACTCCCC
>LJCR01002744.1 GCA_001399705.1 Kouleothrix aurantiaca | reverse complement strand
ATACAGGGTGAGAAAACCAATCGCCCGGCGTCATAGCTCCATTACTTATATTTACAACCTGCGAGCGCGTTATGAATACCCCTGTCGTTATTCAACGCTCACGCCACGAACGGCTTTTTTCTGCTGGCATCGTGGCCACGTTGAGCATCGCGTACATCTGGCTATTTCTCGCCCTCTACCCCATTATGAAAAGCGGCGTGGCCCCGATTGGCGCGCTGCCGGTGCTGCTGGCTGGCTGGATGCTCGGGCGCTATAGCGGCCTGATCACCGGCCTGATTATGAACGTGATCGTCACCGCGCTGTTCTGGCTGTTTGGCGACAGGCTTCCGCTCAACACGCTGCTCCTGCAAGCGCTGATTGCCAACATTGTGGTTCCTTTCGCCGGCTATATGGTGGGCCGCTTGCGCGAGCTGATCGACCGCACACGCCTGCAGGCGCACGCGCTCGATCAGGAGCGCGCCCTGCTGGAAAACGAAATCGCCGCCCACAAGCGCACCGAGCAAGAGCTAGTG
The DNA here is from genome assembly GCA_001399705.1 of Kouleothrix aurantiaca. GTDB lineage: Bacteria > Chloroflexota > Chloroflexia > Chloroflexales > Roseiflexaceae > Kouleothrix > Kouleothrix aurantiaca. Next base: position 356 of record LJCR01002744.1, on the reverse strand, counting down.
CAGGCGAAAGAGCGCGCCGAAGCCGCCAACCGCGCCAAAAGCATCTTCCTTTCGAACATGAGCCACGAGCTGCGCACGCCGCTGACCACCATCATCGGCTATAGCGACCTGCTGCGCATGGAAGCAGAGGCGCGCGAAAACCTTGAGTGCGTGGCCGATATCGACCGGATCCGCAACGCCAGCCGCCACCTCGTCACTGTGATCAATAGCGTGCTCGATCTTTCGAAGATCGAGGCGGGCAAGATGCCGATCGAGGTGGTGGAATTCTCGCTGCCGAGGCTGGTGAATGAAGTGGTGGAAGCGGTGCAGCCCGCAATTGAGCAGCACGGCAACCAGCTGAGCGTTCATATCGACCC
>LJCR01002741.1 GCA_001399705.1 Kouleothrix aurantiaca | reverse complement strand
CCATATAGCCCAGCGAGAACAGGTGAATACAGGTCGACGCAATCGTAACCATCACCAGCATCGCCGCCACTGCCGGGTCGCTATAGTAGCCCATGGTAAAGGCTGCATCGCCGCCAGCAGGTGCCCAGCGGAAGGTGCGCACGATATTCGCCTCGGGGAAGGCAAAGCCGTGTTCGCCACCCTCGCCCTCGGCAGCCGGAGCCTCGCCCTCGGCGTGCGCATCGCCCGCCATTACCGCCGCCGTGCCATCGGGCGCAACATGCACACCCTGAAACACCTCAGCGCCAACGCCAAGCGCCACAACTGTCGCGGCCACCATCAGGCCAATCGCCAGCCAGCCGCTTAGCGCCTTGCTCACGCGCACCGGGGTCAGCGTAATAATCGCAAACCCCAGCAGCGGGAAGAGGGGAATCAGCCAGGCAAATTGAAGAAATACACCCATAGATTATGCCTCGCCACAGAATTCAGGAGTCAGGAGCCAGAATTCAGAACAAGCCCAAAGAATCGCAACTGCGCTTCTGACTTCTGAATTCTGATCCCTGAATTCTTACCCTTTTAACGTGTCGACTTCATCGGCGTTGACCGTCAGCCGCGAGCGATAGATCGCGATGATCATCGCCAGGCCCACCGCCGCTTCGGCCGCCGCCACCGTGATGATAAACAGCGCAAACACCTGGCCCGCAACCACATTTGGCTCCAGGTAGCGCCAGAACGCAACCAGGTTCAGGTTCACCGCGTTCAGCATTAGCTCAACACCCAGCAGGATGCCGACAGTGTTGCGCCGCGAAAGCGAGCCAAACAGCCCAATGCAGAACAGAGCGGCTGCCACCGCCAGCACCCAGGGCAACGGCACAGCGTCAACCATATTC
>LJCR01002743.1 GCA_001399705.1 Kouleothrix aurantiaca | reverse complement strand
AAATGAACCACGGAGACACAGAGGTTTATCAATTTACGATTGACGATTTGCGATTTACGATTGGGATGAATACTCTGGAAAGAAAGTTCTTGTGTACAACGGGCAAGCTTCCAGGAAGCTAAACTGGTTATCAGATTGAAGCAAAACTGGCTTCAGCTTCCTGGAAGCTGAGTGCAGGGAAATTTATTTTCCAAAGTAATGAGCTTTTATCGTTTTGCGCTCTACGCACTGCGCTCTGCGCTCACCCTTTCACCCCTTCGCCCTACACATAGCGCTGGAACCAGGCCAGAAAGCGGCGCTGCCGGTCGAGATTGTGGGCGTATTCCTTGAAGGCGTGGCCTTCGCGCGGGTACAGCACCAGCTCGGTCGGCACGCCGTGATCCTTGAGCGCGCGAAAGAGCTCGTAGCCCTGCCCGACCGGCACAATCGTGTCCTCGATGCCGTGCATGATGAGCGTGGGCGTGCGCACTTTCGCAACGTAGTGGATGGGCGAGAATTGATCATAGCGGCCAGCCTGCTCGTAGGGGCACGCCCGCAGCGAAATCGCGTCCCAGGTGCCGATCTCGGCCACGCCGTGAAACGAGCGCCAGTGGCAGATGCCCGCGCCCACAATCGCTGCGCGGAAGCGATCGGTCTGTGTGACCGCCCAGGCCGCCATAAAGCCGCCATAGCTCCAGCCGCCAATCGCCAGCCGCGCCGGGTCGGCGATGCCCTGCGCCACCAGTGCATCCACGCCGGCAACAATGTCTTCGTAGTCGCGCCCGCCGAAATCGCCGATATTCGCCTCGGTGAACTCAACGCCCCAGCCGATGCTGCCGCGCGGGTTCGCCAGCAGCACGGCGTAGCCCGCGCGGCAGCATCGGCTGGGG
>LJCR01002742.1 GCA_001399705.1 Kouleothrix aurantiaca | reverse complement strand
CTTGGCGAACAGGCACAGGAAATTGCCCGGCGCGATTTGCCGCCCGCTGCCCGGCTGCGGCAGCTCATGGAGCAGCAGTTTGCGTTTTTACAGGCCAACGACGGTTTATTCTCCCTCATCAATGCTGAAGCCCAGCGGCTAAAGCCGGAAAGCCAGCAGCGCATCCACCAGCGGCGCTATGCCTTCCAGGATCTGGTGGCGTCGGTGATCGAAGAAGGCATCCAGGCCGGCGATTTCCGGCTGGTCACGCCACTGCACGCCGCGCGCCTGCTCCACAACTCGCTGCTCACCGTGCTCTACACCTCGCGCCCGGCCGGCGAGCCAGCCGCAATGCTCGACGAAGCGATTGATATCTTTCTGCGCGGAATTCAGGCTGATGGAGGCCCAGATGAATGAGTTTGTGCTGCCCCTCGCCGATGCGGATGCCACGCTTGAGCGCGTGGGCGGCAAAGGCATGTCGCTGGCGAAAATGCTCGCGGCCGGCTTGCCGGTGCCGGGCGGATTTCATGTGACGACGGCGGCGTATCGCATGTTTGTCGAAGAAAATGCGCTGCAGCCGCGCATTCTGGCCGCGCTCGCCGGGCTCGACGCCGCCGACACGTCTGCGCTGGAAACGGCTGCAAGCACGATCGGCGCGCTGTTCGCCGCCGGCACAACGCCGCCCGCGATTGCCGAGGCACTTGCTGCCGCCTATGCCGCGCTGCACAATGCGCCCGTGGCGGTGCGCTCGTCGGCCACTGCGGAAGATTTGCCGGGCGCATCGTTCGCCGGACAGCAGGAAACCTACCTCAACATTCGCGGCACTGATGCCGTGCTGGCGGCTGTGAAGAAATGCTGGGCCTCGCTCTGGACAGCGCGCGCCATTGCGT
>LJCR01002740.1 GCA_001399705.1 Kouleothrix aurantiaca | reverse complement strand
CCAGCGAATCTACACCATTGACAGAGACGCTATTCACGTTTGTCGAGACCATTGGCACCGTCTTCTACGCACGTAGGCGCTTACAAGGGACCATTCTTGACTGCCTGGCGATGCTGGCCGAACGCAACAGCCTGGCTGCCATCCACCGCGTCAAAGGCGTGAAAGAAGAGACCGTTCTCGCCTGGCTGCAGATCGCCGCCGCTCACGTGGAGCAGATTGAAGCCCTGCTCCTGGCGAACTACTCGTTCACCCGTGCCCAACTCGACGCGCTCTGGACCCATGTCGGCAACAAGGGTGAAAAGGGGCTATACTGAAACCGACGAGCGCGGCACGTTCTGGCGCGGCATAACCCTCGATACGGATACCCGTACACGATCAGTGGATACGCTCTCGGTTCCACTCGTGAATGGCCAGCAACTCTGGAAGCGCCAGACGCCGGCGATGACAGCGAAGTTGACCGATCACATCTGGTCAATCAAGGAATTGCTGATGACTGTCGTTCCTCCAGCTATCGTCAACAACTAATGGGTAGACTACCAAAAATTTTCCGTTCTATTTATATTGTTGTGACTTTTTTGGCCTGTAGCTGCTCGCAGCAAAGTGCTATATCTAATGTGCGCTCAGAAATGCACCCAACACCAACAGTTGCTTCCTTCTTCGCGGATACCTCACTGCAGAATGAAATAACACCTCACAGCTATTCATCTACAGAAGCAATATCTGCAACAAAACAACCTTCTACAGCAATCCCGCTCAGCACAAAAACGCCAGAGCAAATTCAAGAAATATCTATTTATGATGAACAGCTAACTCCTAATTGGAGTTTAAACAATAGTGAGTTTATGCAGTTTGAGCAAACGAGGCAAATC
>LJCR01000274.1 GCA_001399705.1 Kouleothrix aurantiaca | reverse complement strand
GGCACCACCAGGGGCGTCGCGCCGGCCATGGTGATGTCAGGCACATAGGCGTCGTAGGCCGGCTCGAACACAAGCGCGCGGTCGCCCGGGTCGAGCAGGGCGAAGGCGGCATCGCACAGCGCCTCGGTCGCGCCGCTGGTCACGCTCACTTCGCTCTGCCAGTCGATCGCGCGGCCGTGCTCGCGCTCCCACTGAGCCGCCACTGCGCGGCGCAGGCGCGGCGTGCCGGGCATAGGCGCATACTGGTTCAGGTCGGCCGCGATCGCGGTGGCGGCGGCTTCTTTCACAAAGGCGGGGCCGGCGAAGTCGGGGAAGCCCTGGCCAAGGTTGACGGCGTTGTGCTGCAGCGCCAGCGCGCTCATTTCGGTGAAAATCGTGGTGCCGAAGCCGGCCACGCGCCGGGCGGGCGATCTGGTCATTGGGGTCTCCTGCTACCAAGCGGGTTGCACACCTGAAGATTACGCACTACAGATTACGCACTATTATGCCAAAACGTAATGCGTAATGCGTAGTGCGTAGTTCAACCGGCACACGTAGTATTACACGGCGAGAAAAATTGCGCTGCGGCTATGGTAGCACAGAATGCGGCGGCCCCGGCAGCACGCGCCACCAGAGCCGGATGGGGTATTGTAGCCACGGAGAGCACAGAGCGCACTGAGTGAAAAACAAACTCAGTACGCTCTGTGCCTCTGTGGTGAGGAAAGTGCCGTACTAATCGAGATACTCGTAGCCCGGCAGCGTCAGGAACTCAACAAACGAGTCGTCGGAGATCAGCTGGTCGAACAGCGCGCCGGCTTTGGCGAAGTTGCGCGCGTTGTAGGTCGCGTCGCCATAGCGCGCCCTGAGCTTGTCCAGCTCCTCGGCCAGCACCGTGCGGAACAGCGGCAGGTCGATCTTGCGCCCATCTTCCAAAACGCCGCGCTCGCGCCGCACCCACTGCCACACCTGCGCGCGCGAGATCTCGGCAGTGGCGGCGTCTTCCATCAGGTTGTTGATCGGCACCGCGCCCTGCCCGCCCAGCCACGCCTCGACATACTGCACGCCCACGCTCACGTTGGTGCGCAGCCCGGCCTCGGTGATCGGGCCATCGGCGAATTTCAATAAGTCTGCCGCGCTCACCTGCACATCCTCGCGCTTGCGGTCGATCTGGTTCGGCTGCGGCATCGCTGCGTCGAAGACCCCGAGTGCCAGCGCGACCATGCCCGGGTGCGCGACCCATGTACCATCGTGCCCGTCGTTGGCCTCGCGCTCCTTGTCGGCGCGCACCTGCGCAAAGGCGCGGTCGTTGGCGGCTTCGTCGTTCTTGACCGGAATAAAGGCCGACATGCCGCCGATTGCGTGGATGTTGCGGCGGTGGCAGGTTTTGATCGCCAGCAGCGAGTAGGAGCGCATGAAGTGCGTGGTCATCGTCACCAGCGCGCGGTCGGGGAAGACATGCTCATGGTTGCGGAACTTCTTGATGCAGCTAAAAATATAGTCCCAGCGCCCGCAGTTCAGCCCGGCCGAGTGGTCGCGCAGCTCGTACAGAATTTCGTCCATCTCGAACGCGGCCAGGATCGTCTCGATCAGCACTGTGGCGCGCACCGAGCCTTGCGGCACGCCCAGCTCGTTTTGCGCCATCACAAACACATCGTTCCATAGCCGCGCCTCAAGGTGGCTTTCCATCTTCGGCAGGTAGAAGTACGGCCCGCTGCCGTTCGCCAGCAGGGTTTTGGCGTTGTGGAAGAAGTACAGGCCGAAGTCGAACAGGCTGCCCGACATGGGCTTGCCATCCACGCGCATGTGCTTTTCCAGCAGGTGCCAGCCGCGCGGACGCACCAGCAGCGTCGCAACGGTGCTGTTCAGGCGGTACACTTTGCCGTCGGGGTTGGTGAACTCGATCCGGCGGTTGATCGCGTCGCGCAGGTTGATGTGCCCCTGAATGTTGTTATCCCAGGTGGGCGAGTTGGCATCCTCGAAGTCGGCCATGAACACTTTTGCGCCCGAGTTCAGCGCATTGATCACCATCTTGCGGTCCACCGGCCCGGTGATCTCCACGCGCCGATCCTGCAAATCGGCCGGGATGGGCGCGGCCGCCCAGTCGCCGGCGCGGATGTCGGCGGTTTCGGGCAGGAAGTCGGGCAGCGTGCCGGCGTCGATCGCGGCCTGGCGGGCTTCGCGCGCTTCGAGCAGCGCTTCGCGGCGGGCGTTAAACGCGCGCTGAAGCGTTGCGACAAACTCAACGGCCTCGGGCGTCAGCACGGTCGCAAAATCGTCGCTGACGGCGCCAAGGATCTCGATCCCGGCGGAATACTGGTGCTTGCTCATGCGCACGAGCTCCTTTGCTATGCTGAAGATCAGGGCTTGCTATGGCAAGTATATGCGCAGCCGACTCAGATGAGTTACAGGGGTGTTGGGGCGCTGCGCGAGGCCACGATTATACCCGTGGGCACGGGCTTGTCAATGCAACGCGCCTAGCTCGCCTCGTCATCGCGCGCCTGGCTGTCGAATGTCTGCTGCGCCTCCAGCACAGCTTCGATATTCGTTTCCGACCAGACACGAAGCGCGCCAAGCACCCCGGTGAGCGTATTGCCAAGCGGCGTCAGGCTGTATTCGACCTTGGGCGGCACGCTTGCATAAACACGGCGCGTAATGATTCCATCGCGCTCAAGCTCGCGCAGCGTTTGCGTCAGCACTTTGGGCGAAATGCCGCCAATCTCGCGCCGCAATTCGCCAAAGCGCTGTTTGTCGCTGGCCAGCCGCCCAATGATCAGCACCGTCCACTTGCCAGCGATGCTATCGAGCACCAGGCGCGTTGGGCAATTGGCATTGTACACATTCGGGCGTGTAGGTGCTTTAGTTCCCATACGACACCAGTGTTACTTTCAGGATACTACGTTACAAAAAAGTGCATACTTGCAATTATATACTCATACTCTATACTGTCAAAAGTCTCGACGGGAGACATCAACAGCAGGAGATAGTTCATGACCACCGATTCCGGGAACAAGCAGCGCATTCTGGCCTTGCTCAAAACGTTTGAAACGGGCGATTCCGCAGCCGCCAGCGTCATCAACCCAGGCAAGTATATCCAGCACAATCTTGCGGCGGCCGATGGGCTGCAAGGCTATAACGCCCTGATGAAGCTGCTTCTGGCCGGCTCCACCACGGTCAATACCGTGCGTGTGTTTGAAGATGGCAACTACGTTTTCGCGCACACCGACTACAACTTCTTCGGCCCGCGAATTGGCTTCGACATCTTTCGCTTTGAGAATGGCCAGGTTGTTGAGCACTGGGATAATTTGCAAAAAACGGCTGGCCCAAACCCGAGCGGTCACACGATGATCGATGGCCCCACGGCTGCGAGCGATCGTGAGAAAACCTCGGAGAACAAGGCGCTGGTGCGCCAGTTTGTCACAGACATTCTGGTCGATGGCCGGCTCGACAAGCTGGCTGGCTACTTCGACGGCGACACCTACACTCAGCATAACCCGCAGATCGGCGACGGGCTTTCGGGGCTGGGCGCCGCCTTGCAGGCGCTGGCTGCCCAGGGCATTGCAATGCAGTACGACCGCATTCATCAGGTGTTGGGCGAAGGAAATTTCGTGCTGGTCGTCAGCGAGGGCAGCTTTGGCGGGCAGCATTCGTCATTCTACGATCTGTTCCGCGTCGAGAATGGCGCGATTGCCGAGCACTGGGATACGATCGAGGCGATTCCTGCGCGCAGCGAGTGGAAAAACGATAACGGCAAGTTTTAGTGCTGGTTGCGTAAAATTGAACCACAAAGACACGAAGACACCAAGATTCACCCGAATCTTGGTGTCTTCGTGTCTTTGTGGCAAGGTATATTTTAGACCCGGTTCGGCACCGCTTCCCAGGCCGGATCAGCGCTTGTGGAGTGATACGGCGCGGGGCGCAGCTGCGAGTAGAGCAGGCCCGTGACCATGCCATACACCAGGTGCTGGATCACAAACGACGGCCCGTAGCTGTCGAGCAGCGCCGGGTTCAGCACCGGCACCACCACGAAGTAAGCCAGCGCCCAGATCAGCAGGCCATACAGCATTCCACCCAGCACCGGCACGCCATAGTCCGAAGGCAGGCGCAGCACGCGCCGCGACAGAATGCCAAACGCAGCGCCAAGCAAGCCCGACGTCAGGAAGTGCAGCACGGTGCCGAGCATCACGGCCGCAGCACCACTCGCCACACTGCCGAAGAAAGGCGCGGCGATCTCGCGCGGCTCGCGCCACATGTCCTGCCCGGTGGCAACTGAAAGCATCGCCGCTACCACAATCATGGTAGCGCCGCCGCCCAGGCCGGCAATTGCGCCGCCCAGGCCGGGAACATCTGGCAACCTACTAGTGAGCGCGGTGGTGTGCGGGCGATGCCCATTCGGAGAATGTGCTCCATTCATCATCGACGTGGTTCCTTTCCTGTGGTCCAGTCGTGTTGCAGGCCGGCGAGCGCGCGGCCGATCTATGGAGATAATGTCGTGGCGGGGATGCTGTGCAAGAGGTGAACATTAATTGTGCATACTCTAGCACACCATGCTACTGCATGCAAGACCCATTTTGATAAAATTTAAATGAGAGTTTTGCCGGCCTGAAAAGCATACGCAATGGCGGCGCTGGCGGCATGCATAGCGCAGGCGCAGGTGCCGGGGTGGCTGGCTGCCTGTGGGGTTTCTAGCCGATTGGCCCGCTGCAGATCAGCGCGACCGGCCGGCCCGCCATCTGCGTCA
>LJCR01002739.1 GCA_001399705.1 Kouleothrix aurantiaca | reverse complement strand
CTGCATTGTATAGCTACACTGAGGGTTTCCTGCGCAACTTGCGCATTTATATTGTAGCATATCCTCAGATACTTGTCAAGCATTTCGGGACAACGAGGTGTGACGTTTCCGCATAGCAGAGCCTAATCCGCTGCATAGGGAGCCGGAAACGCTAGCCAGCCAGCCGATACTCCAGCCAGGCCCGCCGGCCATCGGCCGGGTCATGACCCGGCGCTCGTACCACGTCGATCGGCTGGTCGTTGTCGTTGTAGACACGGCAGATCCCACCGTGGAGGCTTTGTGGCCCAATCGCCGTAATGGTGCTTGTCGTTTCGCTGGGCTGGCCGTGCTGATCGAGGTGATAGATAACGTCGCCGACCTCCGGCACTACCGCCATCGCCGGGATCTCGTCCGGTGTTTCGGCCTGGCTGTCGAGCTCGATCTGCGTGCCGTCCGGCAGCTCCACATACTCGCGCTCACAGCATTCCAATCCATCGACATCAATGCTGGCAATATCGAACGCCACGCGCAGCTCGACATTCCACTTACACGCCGCGCGCACCGAGATGCCGCCGTCCCAGATGCTGACGTAAACGGCGTCGATGCTCGGCAGGCGCGTGGCCGCGCCGATCGTCACCTCGACCCAGCGCTGGAGCAGTGCCTCGGTGCGCTGCTCGACCTCGGTTGAGAACTGCACAAATGCGGCGCGGAGCTGGCCGCGCATCTCGTCGCGGTTCTCAGCAGTGACCGGCATGAAGAGCGGCATTTCGTTCAACTGGTGGCTCAGGTAGCCCAGCAGCTGGTCGGGGATGTCTGCGATATGATCCACATTCTTCTCCTTGGGGAATCAAAAGCGAGCCGGCAGATAGCCGGCTCGCTCACCACATTGCAC
>LJCR01002737.1 GCA_001399705.1 Kouleothrix aurantiaca | reverse complement strand
GACAGGCACTGTACTGTACGATGCGGGCGCGCAGGTGGATGAGCCGTGGCGCGCGGATTGCATCATACCATGTCGCCAGGCATCCGCCGCGCCAACGCGCTGCGTACTGGCAGCACCAGCCAAGCACAAAGGAACGTATGCCAAGCCCAACCCTGATCACCCTTACCGATGCCGGGCTGTACTGCGCCGCCGGCGATTTTCATATCGACCCGTGGCGGCCCGTCCAGCGCGCGGTGGTGACGCACGCCCACGCCGACCATGCCCGCCCCGGCAGCCGCAGCTACCTGGCCGCGCGCGACGGCGAGCATGTGCTGCGCGCGCGCATGGGCATGCACGCCAGCATCCAGCCCGCCGACTATGACGCGCCGGTTGAGATCAATGGCGTGCGCGTGTCGCTGCACCCGGCCGGCCACATCCTCGGCTCGGCGCAGGTGCGCGTGGAGTATCGCGGCGAGGTCTGGGTGGTCTCGGGCGACTACAAGGTCGGCGCGGATGCCACCTGCGCGGCGTTCGAGCCGGTGCGCTGCAACTCCTTTATCACCGAGTCGACCTTTGGGCTGCCGGTGTATCGCTGGCGGCCGCAGGTCGAGATTTTCGATGAGATCAACGCCTGGTGGCGCGCAAACCAGCTCGCGGGCAAGGCCAGCCTCTTGTTCGCCTATGCGCTTGGCAAATCGCAGCGCCTGCTGGCCGGTGTCGACCCGAGCATCGGCCCGATTTTCACGCACGGCGCGGTCGAGCGGCTGGTTGGCGAGTATCGCGCCAGCGGCGTGGCCTTGCCCGCCACCACCTATGCCGCCGCCGGCCGCAAAGCCGAATGGAGCCAGGCGCTGGTCGTCGCGCCGCCGTCTGCGCTCGGCACCCCATGGATG
>LJCR01002738.1 GCA_001399705.1 Kouleothrix aurantiaca | reverse complement strand
GTACTTACCAGCGTAGGCGTCGGCCAGTTCCGGGCTAATCGCGGCGTAGTCGACGGGGCCGGTATCGCCGCCGCTCGACGGGGCAGCCGTGGCTTCGGCCATCGCGGTCGGGGCTTCGGCAGCAGCGGCAGTGGGTGCTTCGGCGGCGGTAGCGGCCGGGGCAGCCGGGGCAGCCGTGGCCTCGGCAGCCGGTGCGGCAGCCGTAGCTTCAGCGGCAGGCGCGGGAGCTTGTGTCGGGGTCGCAGCGGTGCTACCACCGCATGCAGCCAGGATCAGGCTGGCGAACATTGCCAGCAGCACGAGCGAAAAGCTCTTGTTTCGCATGGATCTGTCCTCCTAACAGACGTTGTAGATGAGGATCAACAGAACACCTGATGTGGACCACCTAGGGGCGAAAGTGCCGACGCAACCTCCTTTCATCGTACACTGATCGGCGACGGCGCAAATGTACAGGATACAGCCCCAAGCGGCAAAGCCGCCAGAAGTGGGCGATTCAAGCCGGGAAGTAGTGGGCAGTGAGGCGTAGCGCCTATCATACCGCAAAACTTCCATTTGTACAGAAGCGCTAGCTCGGCAGAGTCAACGGAGCGCACGGCTTGGCGAACAAAACTTGCCACAAGCGGCGGCGCCTACGACGATATAACAGAAAACGCGCCTCTAGCAATATCCGCGACTAGAGCAAGAAATATTGAGTTGAAACGAACTTTTATGAAAGCACTTTCAGTATATATGATGATGAAGTAATTGTCAAGAGGGTATGATGAAATTGTAGAAAATTGATGCCTGTTCTTTGCATTGCGAGCCTGGCTTAGCTGCGGATCTCGGGAAGCGGCTATTGACAAAGCCGAGCGACTGGCGTACAATATTTATTG
>LJCR01002735.1 GCA_001399705.1 Kouleothrix aurantiaca | reverse complement strand
ATATACAGCAGCCCGCCAATTGCGAAGATCAGCAGCACCAGGCTCACGGCGCGGCCACTGCTGGCCCACGAGCCAACCGCGCGGCGCGGGCCGGGGCGCGTTGCGCCGGTATTGCGGGCGCGACGGCGGGCGGCAATGCGCTCGCGGGTGTTCGGCTGGTTGTAGTCGAAACGATCCATAGTTTTGTGCCAGTTTGCAGTCGGCAGTTGGCAGTTGGAACGTCGTGCATACTGCAAACTGCCTGCTGCCCGCTATTCCTCGTTGCGCTCCAGCGCCAGCTCGATCAGGCGATCCAGCAGTTGATTGTAGGTCAGGCCGCTGGCGTCCCACATTTTGGCGTACATGCTCACCGATGTGAAGCCGGGCATGGTATTCGCTTCGTTCAGGTAGAGCGCGCCGCTGTCCTTGTCGAGCAGGAAGTCGACGCGCGCCAGGCCCGCGCCGTCTATCGCCTTGAAGGCGCGGATCGCCAGCTCGCGCACCTGCCCGGCCAGCGCCGCGTCGATGGGCGCGGGAATGAGAATTTGCGACTCGCCGCCCAGGTATTTCGCTTCGTAGTCGTACCATTCTTTTGAAGGTACCACTTCGCCGGGCACGCTGGCCGCGACTTCGTCGTTGCCAAGCACGCTGATCTCGATCTCGCGGGCGTTGATGCCCTGCTCAATCACGATCCGCCGGTCGTAGCGCGCCGCTTCATCGAGCCCCGCCGCGAGCGTGGCGCGGTCGGTGGCCTTGGTGATGCCAACGCTGCTGCCCATGTTCGCGGGCTTGATAAACATTGGATACTGAAGCGCGGCCTCAACGCGCGCGGCCACTGCATCGGGCTGTTTGCGCCAGTCGGCGCGCTGCACCAGCAGCCAGGGCAGCAGCGGC
>LJCR01002736.1 GCA_001399705.1 Kouleothrix aurantiaca | reverse complement strand
GGTTGAGAAATGCCTGCGTATCCACGTTAAATTTCAGCGGGCCGGTTGGCGACGCCGCGATGTTCGGCAGGTAGGCGCGGCCCCCGCGAATCACAATGCTCTGGAGCTGATTCGGGTAGGCCGAGGTGTCGGTGTCGCCCACGCCGTCGGCATTGGTGTCGATCTTGAAGCCGGTGATCTGCGGCGCCAGCGTGATCTTGCTGGCCGCGCTCAGCACCGCGCCGGCATTCGCGCCGCCGGTGTTGACGTTGAAGCGGCACACGACGCCGACCTTGCCGTTGTCGGTGGCCTGCTTGGGCGCGTTGCCGCCCGTGAACGAGAAGAAGCGCGTCACAAACAGGCGCGTGTTGTCCTGCGTTACGGCCAGACCACGCGGCTGGAAGTGGTAGTTCGGGTCATTGTTATTGCAGGCGGTGGTGCGCAGGTTCACCGCGCCAATCACGGCGTTGGTGTCGGTGCGCAGCACGCTGATCGTGTCTTGCGCGCTGTTCGCCACAAACACGCGGTTGCCGTCGGGCGAGATCACAACGTTCCACGGCTCGGCGCCAGTGATGATCTCGCCGCCCGGGCCGACGGTGGTGTCGGGCGCGGCGCGAAAGCTGTTCACGCTTGCGTTCGTGATTTTAATGACGGTGATGCTGTTGCCAGCGGCGTTCGCCACATAGGCGAAGGTGTTGTTGGGGTGAAGCGCGACGCTCTGCGGCTCGTCGCCCACCGGGATGTCGCTGATGACCTTGGTGTTGTCGCTGGTGCGAAAGACCGAGACGGTGTCGCTGTCGGGGTTGACGACCCACAGCAGCTCGTTGCTGGCGGAAAGCGCGATCGGGCTGGAGTTGGTGGGCTTGTTGAAGGCCGCCACCCCCGGCGCGAGCG
>LJCR01002734.1 GCA_001399705.1 Kouleothrix aurantiaca | reverse complement strand
CGTCTTTGCCGCGCGCGGCGTGTGGCTCGCGCCCACGTCGGCAATTTCGCGGGCGGCAGGTGTGGCCGAGGGCACGCTGTTCACCTATTTCGCCACCAAAGACGCGCTGGCGAACGAGCTGTACCGCGTGCTCAAGCACGACCTCGCCGATGCGCTGCTGAACGATTTCCCCGAAACAGCGCCTATGCGCAGCAAGCTGCAGCATCTCTGGAATCATTATGTCGATTGGGGTGTGGCGAACCCCGACAAAATCAAAGTGCTGGCGCAGTTGCAGGTTTCCGACCAGATCACGGCGGAAAGCCAGGCGATCGGAGCCGCACCCTTCGCGACGATTGAGCAACTGGCGAACGAGGGCGTTGCGAGCGGGCTCGTGGCCAACTACCCGATCCCGTTTGTGGCTGCGCTTTTCAACAGCATGGTGGAAACCACCATGGACGCAATGGCTGCGGGCACTGGCGAACAGGATTATCGCGCGGCCGGCTTTGAAATCTTCTGGCGCGGCATTACAACAGGCTAATCACTTTTTTTATTCATATAATGATTGATTACTCAGTCATTAAAACCAAGGAACAACACAATGAGCACCACACCCAACATCTCCATCCCCGACCAGCAGGGCAAGCTTGCAGTCGTTACCGGCGCGAACAGCGGGCTTGGCTTTGGCATCACGCGGCGGCTGGCTGTCGCTGGCGCGGAAGTGATTCCGGCGGTGCGCAACGCCGCCAAAGGCGAGCAGGCGATTGCGCAACTGCGCGCGGAGAACCCGCACGCGCAGCTTGGGATGGAGCTGATCGATCTGGCGAATCTCGCCTCGATCCGCGATTTCGCCACGCGCATGAACGCCGCTGGTCGCCCGATTCACCTGCTGATCAAC
>LJCR01002731.1 GCA_001399705.1 Kouleothrix aurantiaca | reverse complement strand
CTCGGGGACGGCGCCGTCCCAAAAAAACGTCGGCGCATAATACCGGTCGGGCGGCAGCCAGGCATGAACGACGGTCGGAGTCAGTGGGTTGGAACCGCCCTGCGACGCGGCCAGCCGCTCGTCGTCATAGCGGCCATAGTCGCGCAGCGCCGCCGCCAGCGCGTCGAGCGTGGTCTGCCGAAGCGCTCTCGCGGCCTGGATCTCGGCCCAGGCGGCTTCGTCTGGGAGACAGACGACCAGGTGATCGGGCCGGGTGACGACGCGCTGGCGCGGGCGCGGGGTCACCGCCGGCAGCGTGCCCGGCACGACCCGCACGCCGTCCGGCGTGTCGCCGAGAACCTCCAGGCGCTCGATCGGCGGCGCCTGCCAGGGATGGTGTGACTCTCCAATGTGCAGCACGTGGGGGACGAGTGCGTTAGCCATGAGTAACCTCTTCGGTACAAGGTGGGACGATCAGGGTGATTGTAGCGAGGCAGGGCCGGTTCGTGTCTCGCGCGGCGGCCTCCGCTTCCTCCTCCGCGGCGGTGGCGAGGCGCGGCCCCTCCAGCCACACCGCGCTCGGGTCGTGTTGGGCGACCGCGCTTCGCGCGGCGGCGGCGGCCTCGCTCTCGTCCGTGGCGAACATCCGGTAGCGCACCGCGAGGACCTGCCGGCCGCCGTCGGCGGCGCAGTCGATCCAGCCGGCCACCGACAGCGGAAAACGCGGCGTGAGCGCCTCCTGTGCGCCGTCCTGCGCCGCGATCGCGGCGTGCGCAGCGCTGATCAGCTCCGGCCGCATCGCCAGGGCCCGCAGGAGCTGCGCGAGCTGCTCGGTCGCCTCGGGGCTCAAACCACGAGAGACGCCAAACCGCCCGTGGCGCGCGCGCCCGCCCAC
>LJCR01002733.1 GCA_001399705.1 Kouleothrix aurantiaca | reverse complement strand
GCGGTAGGCCGCGCGGCGTAGCCATTAGCCTGCCCTTCGACAAGCTCAGGAAACTCGGCAGCAAGGTATCCCTTATTTTTGTGTGCCAATTTTGGCGCTCCGCGCCAAAATTGGCACACCTTAATCATAAAGTACCGCTTTATTGTGTAGTTTTCCACGCTGCATGCGGAAAACTACACAACAAGATCACTTCACCACCTCAACGTCGGCGGCCTGCACAAACGCGAAGCGGTGGTTGAACGAAATCTGGTAGTACTGCGTCTGGCCCTTCACCACCACATGGTCCGAGCCTTCCAGCGTGGGCGCGTAGGTTGGTGCCCAGTAGTAGGCGCTGGCGAATGGCCCGGTTGCCACGTAGCGCTGCCCGGCCGGGATGCTGTACAGGCCAATCGGCGCGACGAGCTGCGGCGTGGTGCCAGCCGGGTAGGCGGCATCTTCAGGGTAGGCGCGCCCATACACCGGGATGCTCGCAAGGCCCGCGCGCGGCTGGATGATCACGCCTGCGCCGGCGGCCGTGTTGCGGCGGCCGGGGTTGTAGAACCAGGCTTCCTGGCCGCCGAAATAAATCCCATCCCAGCTGCCCCGCCGCGCAAAGCGGTAGAACTGCTGCCCGGCCACGGCCTTGTCGCCCCAGTTGTTTGCGCACAGCGGGTCGACGCCGGGCAGGTAGGGGTTGGCAACGTAGGGCGCGTCGGCGCTGGGGGCGGTGCGCAGAAACACGAAGTTGCTGGCCTGCGGCGCAACCGTTGTGCTGCCCTCGCAGTCGAGCACGCTCTGCACATTTTTGGCGAAGTCGGGCGCGATTGTGACGATGCCGCGGCTGCTGCCACGGTCGCGCGCTTCGTCAAACGGCGCGCCGAGCAGTTCCATGTAG
>LJCR01002732.1 GCA_001399705.1 Kouleothrix aurantiaca | reverse complement strand
TGCTGGAAGCTCGGGCTGGTAGATGATTGGATGTGGTATGGCTTCCAGCTTCCAAGAAGCTGGCGACGGCATACAAAACCGGCAGGGGCATTGCCCCTGCCGGTTTTGTATGCCGTTGCCCCTGGTCTGTCGCTCGCGCTAGATATCCAGGTTCCGCACTTCCGAGGCGTGCGTCTGGATGAAGCGCTTGCGCGGCGGCACCATATCGCCCATGAGCATGGTGAAGGTCTCGTCGGCGGCCTGCGCGTCTTCCAGCGTCACCTGGCCCATCGTGCGGTTCAGCGGGTTCATCGTCGTTTCCCACAGCTGCTCAGGGTTCATCTCACCGAGGCCCTTGTAGCGCTGGATGTGCACCTTGTCGCGCGATTCCTTCGGCAGAGAAGAAAGGTAAGTGTCGCGCTCGGCATCCGAGTACACATACTTCAGCTCTTTGCCCTGCTTGATGCTGAACAGCGGCGGCTGCGCGATGTACAGGTGCCCGTTCGTGATGATCGGCCGCATGTAGCGGAAGAAGAACGTCAGCAGCAGCGTGCGAATGTGCGCGCCGTCCACGTCGGCGTCGGTCATGATCACAATGCGGTGGTAGCGCAGCTTGGCCGGGTCGAACTGCTCGCCCACGCTCGCGCCAATCGCCGTGATCAGTGTGCGCACCTCGTTGTTCGAAAGCATCTTGTCGAGGCGGCTCTTCTCGACGTTCAGGATTTTACCGCGCAGCGGCAGAATCGCCTGGAAGCGCCGGTCGCGGCCCTGCTTGGCGCTGCCACCGGCCGAGTCACCCTCGACGATGTAGATCTCGCAGCGCGCCGGGTTGGTGTCCGAGCAGTCGGCCAGCTTGCCCGGCAGCGAGAAGCCCTCCATCGCGCTCTTGCGCGCC
>LJCR01002729.1 GCA_001399705.1 Kouleothrix aurantiaca | reverse complement strand
GGGCAGCTCCAGCGGGTTGATCAGCCCATCGATGGCGAAGTGTGTGTGGCCCATGACCACCGTGCTTATGCCCGGATCGAGCGCCATCACCTCGCGCGCGCCGGCGCGGTAGTAATCTTCTTCCTCGGCACCCAGCAGCACCGAGCGCGGGCGGTCGTCGGCAATCGCCTGCACGGTTGGCTGCTTGTCGGCACCGGCGCGCATCTCGCGCCATTCCTCCGCATTGAAGCGCGCCACCCCGGCGTTGAACTCGGCGCGCACCTGCGGGTTCGCCAGCCGCTCTTGCAGGTAGTCGCGCAGATTGTCGTCCTTCACTTCATTGAGAAGCGCGCCGGGCGTGCGCTGCCCGGCCGGCCATGTATCGGCATCATCCAGCACGGTGGCGAGCTGCTTGGGTGGCAGGCCGCCCGTGAAGAAGAATTTGACGATCAGTGCCAGCGCGCCGCCAGTGTAGAACAGGTCGTTCTTCAAGCCCAGCCCGATCACCTTCGAGATTGGCTTGACATTGTCGATAAACCAGCGCTCGCCTTCGAGCTGGTTGTAGATCGAGTCGACAAACAGCGTGCCATAGCAGCGTTTCAGGCGCATGGTGCCGGTGCCGTCGTCGCCGAAGGGATTGCTCATGCGCTCGCCGAAGCAGTTTTCGGGGTCGCGCTCGTGGCCGTGCTCGATGTACACGCGCCCGCGCGCCGCCGTGCCCACCGTGACACTATACGCCTCGCGGCGCAGGGTGCCGGCCGCGCCGGGCGGGTAGATCGCGTCGAAAACCAGCGCCCAGACATCGGGCCACAGCAGGTCGATGTCGTGATTGCCGACCAGGATGGTGACGGAGTGGCCCGCCTCCATAAATGCGCGCAGGCGCGCAAACACCGCCG
>LJCR01000273.1 GCA_001399705.1 Kouleothrix aurantiaca | reverse complement strand
GCCTTGGCCTGCAGCGCCTTGTCGGCGGTAGCGGCGTCGGGCGCATAGGCGACGCTGATGTGGTTAGCTTTGTGGCGCGCCATCATCTGGTCGCGTGTCACGCCGTCGAGCACGGCATTCATGATCGGCCACTGCGGGCTGGTCGAGTTCCAGCGCCGTTCGTTTTCCGCATCGGGCAGGCGCACCGCGCGGCCACGCCCAATGTCGGCATGCAGCCCGCCATCCTGCACATACACGCGGCTCCACACGATCTCGCCGGGCTTGCTCGCGCCCTTGAGCGATCCGCCACCCGCCGGGAAGTACATGGGCGGCTGGCGCTCGCTGCGCGCCTCGGCGTAGCCAGTGGCGAAGTGCGACGCGGGAACCGCGCCCGAGATCTCAAACAGCCACACGAAGTCGTCGGCGCCGTCGCCCTTGTAGTCTTCGCCCCAGCGCAGGTCGTGCAGCGTGGTCGAGGGTTCCAGATCCATCGCCGTCCATACGCGGTTGGTCACCAGTGCATCCACGGCAGCGCCCTCGTCGACCTCGTTGAAGTGCGGCAGCGCTTTGCCTGCGTAGAGTTCCGCGCCAGTTTGCGCATGGTAGACCGGCGGGCGGTCGGGGTTGTTGAGCAAGCCTTCGACCAGGTCGGATGCCGGGGCCATGTCCTTCAAACCCTGCTGGTACTGAATGCCAATCGCGTCGCAGCCGAATGCGTGGGCGATGCGCACGGCGGCGATGTACATCTTGCACTGGCCGTGGATCTGTTCGTCGGTCAGGTCGGTGGCGGGGTTCGGCCCGGTCACAAACGTCATGCCGCGCTCGTCGAGCCAGCCCCGCACCGCGCGGGCTTGGTCGTCGCTCACTTCGCGCATCCCAGCCACCAATGCCGACTGGCTGAGCCGCTCTTTGAAGATGCCGCTGGGGTTCAGCAGCTCGTCGTCGATGATTGCGTTGTACATGCCCATGCAGCCTTCGTCGAAGATGCCGAGGATGGCTTTGCGCCCGCGCAGCTCGGCGGCGAGCGCCCGGCCAAGCGCTGCTTCGTCGCTCTCGGAAACTTCGAACGCGCGCACGTGGCTGGCGTCGTGGGCGATCGTGCCTTCATGGAGCCACTGGCGAATGCCGTCTCGGAAAAAGTCGTCGGTGAAGTCGCGGCTCCAGATTGTGCTGTAGCGCACGCCGGCCTTGGTCAGGCTACCGTTGAGATAGAGCATGCCAACAAGCCCCGGCCACTGGCCCGACCAGTTCGCCAGCGTCAGGATGGGGCCGCGATGCGCGCGCAGGCCGGCCAAGACGTGGTGGCTGTATTGCCACACCGCCTCAGCGACGACCAAACGCGCGTTCGGGCCGATGTTCGCGAACACATCCATGCCCATGCGCTGGCTGGAAATAAAGCCGTGTTCCTCTTCAGGATCATACGGGTGCGCGCGCCGCACACTCACGCCCTCGGCGGCAAACGCTGCCGCCACGCGCTCTTCCATGTCGGCCTGCGCGGGCCAGCATGTCTGGTTGGCGGAAAGGCGCAGGTCGCCACTGGCGACGAGCAGCACCTCATTCGTCGCGACGGGCGCGGGCACAGCAAGCGTGGGGATTCGGTACGTCATTGTCGTCTCCTCGTTGCAATGGGCAAAATGTATGAGGATAGCGTAAGGTTGAGCTGCGCGTATTATACTCCGGTAAGTAGTGGGCAGCGGGCGGGCGGCACGTTTGCCGGAAAGGTGCAGACCCGAAGTTCACGAAGACGCGAGGCGGTTGTGTTCGCGCCTCTTTACCTCATGTCTCGTGTTTCAAAGTCTCCGCGCCGCTGTAGATCATACAACGCCGGTGTGAGTCTTCTTACGACGCAGCGAAACGCTCTTGGGGTCGAGGGTAAGCTTCTTGTGCAGCAGCGAAACACTCTTCGGGTCGAGCGCAAGCTTCTTGTGCAGCAGCGAAACGTTCCTGCGCCGGAGCGCGGTAGGTGCGACGGAGCATTCTGTGGCGCGCGGGGCTGAAGCCGCTGCGCTGCCAAGCGCCGCCCGGTCGTTTACGGCCGGGCGGCGCGCAAGACAATCAATGTGCCGAAAGCTCCATCACACCCGGCGCGAATGTTTAACCTTGCGGGCGCGTCAGCAGCACAGCCTTTTTCAGACAAAAAGACAAACATCAAGCACCGCCCGCATCTTGCCTCCCGTGCCTCAGGCTCTCCGCGCCTCAGTGGCTCCGTGGTGAAGCGTGGCCCTTGCCTAGAGTGTGTGGCGCAGGTGGTACGATTTTGCGCGCGTGAGCGCCTCGTAGCCGAGCGTGGAGAGCGACGCGCCGCGCCCGGTGTCTTTCACACCCGTCCACACCAGCCCGGGGTCGAGGTAGTCGCAGCGGTTCATGTACACCGTGCCAGTGGCGATCTGCGCGCCCACATTTTGCGCCGCCTCGAGGTCGCTCGTCCACACCGAGGCCGTCAGGCCATAGGGGCTGTCGTTCATCAGCGTAACTGCCTCAGCGTCGTTTGCAACCTTCATAATACCAACCACCGGGCCGAAGCTTTCTTCCACCATCACGCGCATAGTGTGATCCACATTCGTGAGCACCTGCGGCGCAAGGTAGGGCGTGCCTGGTTGGTTGGCCGGGAAGCTGGCCGGGTCGAGGTGCGCGCGCGCGCCTTTCGCCAGCGCCTCGGCGGTGTGGCTGCGCACAAGCTCCGCGAAGCGCGTGGCCGCCATTGGCCCGAGCGAGGTGGCGGCATCGAGCGGGTTGCCCAGCACATACTGCCCCGTGAGCTCCACAAACTGCTCCACAAAGCGATCATACAGATCCGCGTGCACGTAGATGCGCTCGACGCCGCAGCACGACTGGCCCGAGTTGAAGAACGCGCCGTCGACAAGGTTTTCCACCGCATAATCAAGTGCGGCGTCGGCGCGCACATAGGCCGGGTCTTTGCCGCCCAATTCCAGCCCGGGGGTGGTGAAGGTTCCGGCGGCCGCCTGCTCGATCGCCTTGCCGCCCGCCACCGAGCCAGTGAAGCTGGCGTGATTGATCGCGCCCGAAGCCAGCAGCCGCGCGGTCTGATCGTGGGTGAGCAGCACATTGCTGAACAGGCCGGGCGGCAGATCGGCCATGGCCATGGCCTCGGCAAAGCGTTCGCCCACCAGCAGCGTCTGCGCGGCGTGCTTGAGAATCACGGCATTGCCGGCGATCAGCGCGGGCACGATCGTGTTGACGGCGGTGAGAAACGGGTAATTCCATGGCGCGACCACCAGCACCGTGCCAAGCGGCTCGCGGCGGATCAATCGCTCGAAGCCGGGCTTGTCATCCAGCGGGCGCAGTGGCTCCAGCGCACGTTCGGCAATCGACACCATGTAGCGCACGCGCTCTTCAAGCGAGCGGAACTCGCCGCTGTAGCGCACCGGCCGGCCCATCTGCCACGCCAGCTCGGGCACGATCGCCGGGTTAAGCGTGCGCATTGCCTCCAGAAAGCGTGTCATTGCGGCGGCGCGCTCGGCCACTGGCACCTGCGCCCATGCGCGCTGGGCAGTGCGCGCCGCGTCGAGCGTGCGGCCAAGCGCCTCGTCACCTATAGTTGTTCGTCGCGCGTACTCGCTGCCATCGATTGGCGATACACAGATCACTTCGCTCATAAGGCACCTTTTTCAACAGAACGCCATAGGGCGCATGATACGCCGGTTGCGCTGATCCGTCGAGTGCGCGCGGCACCGATGGCACGGATGTTGTTATGCTGCGCCATGCTATTCTTTGAGCCCGATAAGGATTGATTGTGAAATTTACCAACGATGTGCTGAGCTTGCTGCGCCAGCCAAACCCCGGCTTTCTCGCAACCATTATGCCCGACGGCTCGCCACAAGTCACCGAGACGTGGGTGGACACGGATGGCGACAATGTCCTGATCAACAGCGTGCAGACGCACGTCAAGGTGAAGAATATCGACCGTGACCCGCGCGTGGCCGTGGCTGTTGCTGCGCACGACGACCCGTCGCGCTATGTGCAGATCCGCGGCCGGGTTGTGTCGGTCACCACCGAAGGCGCAGTTGAGCACATCGAGCAGCTGGCGCAGAAATATACTGGCAAGCCCTACTCATGGTATGGCGGGCGCGATCAGGTGCGCGTGATCCTGACGATCGTTCCCGAGCACATCAGCGGGCAGTTGCGCTGACACAAGGCGCAGGAGCAAAAAGCGCACAATCTGCTTGGCGCGCTGGATCTGTGGCAATTTCCCAGCAGCGCCGAGAAAGTGAGTTTTCGGCGGGAAGTGCGAAGCGTGCACAACAATGCTGATGCTGCCGGGTTGTGTGAAACGGCATAGTTCTTGCCAGACATGATGGCAGAGCTGATTGTCGAGCAGAGGAGCGAGTTGATGAGCCACACCGGTACACCCAAACCGAAGAAACCTGCGACAGCGGAAAGCAACGCGGCCCAGCCGAAGCCTGCCGAGGAGCGGCGCATGCCAAAACCCGAAAGCTCGTCGGAGTACGAGGGCGCGCCCAGCCGCAAGCCCACCGGCAACCCACCGCTGGAGGTTAAAACCGAGACATCCAGCTCGTCGGGCGAGTGATTGACGATCTGTTTCGGCATCTGCGGGAGGCTCTGGGCGGCCTCTCGCTTTTTTGTGCCCTGGCAATGTTGGGGGCACAGCACCAGAAAACAAACGTCGGGGCGAAGCAGCCGCCGCCGAACTACACATTGTGCCAGTATTTTTGCGGATGTAGTACTACACTACATCCGCAAAAATACTGGCACAATGTGTAGT
>LJCR01002730.1 GCA_001399705.1 Kouleothrix aurantiaca | reverse complement strand
GCTCAGCGTCGTGAAGTCGGTCATGGAGCCCACGAATCCGAACATTGTCCCAATCTGGTCGCCGTGGCTCAGGCGGAACGGATAGGGGTGAGGGATGAGGGCTGAAAGATGGACATGATGGATCAAGCGACGTTGACAAAGGATGGCGCGAGCGAAACGAGGGCCGTTCAGCCCTTGACCTCATCCCTTTCCGCCTCCCTTTCCGCGCTCTACACGACTCATCGCCCCGCGCTTGTGCGCATGGTGACGGCTATCACCGGCGATACGGACATGGCCGAAGATGTGTGCCAGGACGCGTTTGTGAGCGTGCTCAGCGGCGAGAGCGATCCTGCCTGTGGGGACGATCCGGTGCGCCATCTCTACCACACGGCGCGGCAGCTTGGCGAACAGGCGCTGAGAGGGCGCCGGGAAGCGCGACAGGCGCCGCTCTCGGGCTGCCATGTCGCGGACGACCCCGCCGGGCGCTGGACGGACCCGCCGCAGGAGGCCGCGCTACTGGACGATTTGCCCGCTCGCTGGCGGATCGCGCTCGTTCTCCAGATGCACGGCTTCTCGCGCATGGAGACGGCGTTTGTGCTGCGCTGTACGGCGGACGACGTCCGTGTCTATCTGTTTTCCGCCCGCCGCATGCTCCGGGCGCACTCACCCGTGGCGGCCCGGCGCGGCAGGCCGCCGCTGAGCCGGGCGCGCTGATGCCGCCAGGAGCGACCGATGTTCAAGAACGCTGCATTGGGACCGTTGCGGCGCGCATGGGGGGTCTTATGCGCCCCCCTCCGCGGATGCGGTAAGGTGGACCCAATGTCAAGTACAATCTTTGGGCCAGTTTTCCGTATGATGCCTCCGCTCATCGTTATCGAAATGGTTGACAGTCCATG
>LJCR01002728.1 GCA_001399705.1 Kouleothrix aurantiaca | reverse complement strand
GCGCGCGGGCCGCCCCAGAGCGGCCAGGGCGTCGGGCGCGGCGCGCACGGTGCGGCCGGTATACAGCACATCATCCACCAGCACCACCGTGCGGCCGTTGATATCGGTGGGAATGCTGGTCGAGCGCACAATCGGCGCCGGGCCGCGCAGCCCCAGGTCGTCGCGGTAGAGCGTGATGTCGAGCGTGCCAACCGCCACGCGCTCGCCTTCGAAATCGGCCAGCGTGGCTGCGATGCGCTGTGCCAGCGGCACGCCGCGCCGGCGCACGCCCACCAGCACAATATTGCGCACACCTTCGTTCCGCTCGGCGATCTCGTGCGCGACATCCAGCGCATCTGCATACGCATCATCGTGCTCGGGCAGCGGCGGCATCAGGCGGCCTCCCGCAGCGGCGCGGCAAGCCCGTAGCCCTCCAGCGCAGTCCGCTGGACGCCCTTTTGTCTAGCCAGAAAGACCGCCATCCACGGCCCCACCGGCGCCTCAACGCGGAAGCGCCGCGGCACCGCCGAGATGAGCGTCGCGACCGTCGCCATGCGCTGAAACACCGCCTCGTCGAAGGCCGGCCCGACCTCGATCGTGAACGCCGCCGGGCCATTGGCCAGCGGGGCGCAGTCGTCAAGCCGGATCTCGTCGTTACACTGCGGGCAGCGCGCTATCGGCGTGAACTTCGTCGAGAAGGTCAGGCCGCCAGCCGGGTCGCGCCAGATCGGCAGACCGCACGGATGCACGAAGAAGTAGCTGCGCGGCGCGTCGAGACGTGTGAGCAGCCGCTCGTAGACCTTATGCTCCACCAGCACCCGGTCGCCGGGCGTGCCGTCCGGCGTGTCGGCGACACACAGCAGCATGCCCAGCTCCGCCTGACCGGTCACCCGGTAC
>LJCR01002727.1 GCA_001399705.1 Kouleothrix aurantiaca | reverse complement strand
CACCATAGCATGCCAACACCGTAACTCATGCGATTTTTTTGCTGGGATCTGGGGTAATTATAGAAAAACATCGTGACATGAACCGTCACAGCAAAAGAGGCCGCGCAGGCGGCCTTCGCAATCCAAACCGGGAGCTTTAGCTCCACGGCGAGTAATTACCAGAAATTCGCTTTTCGCAGCTCACTTCGATAAACAATTGCACATCCGATACAGAATCGTAGCGGCGCATATCTCTCGTATCGCGCGCCCAACTAGCACGGTGCAAACGACATACATGCGTATGTATACCGGCCGCAAATGTGCGCCGGCCAAACAGCTTCGGCACTCACAAAGGAAAACTATCAATGCCGACGAACGGAACAACAACGCAGACGAACGGAACGACAACGCAGACGAACGGAACGACAACGCAGACGAACGGCACAACGACACAGGCTAACGGGGCGACCATGCAGGCGAACGGAACGACGACGCAGGCTGACGGAACCACTATGCAGGCGAACACAACCACCGTGCAGGGTGACGGAACCACGACACAGACTGACGGAACCACTATGCAGGCGAATGAAGCCACTGCGCAGGGTAAAAAGCCCAGGCACCTGCTTGATAGCTACCGCCAAAACGATCGCATGGACAAGCGGCTGGTGGCTGCAAACACACTGATCGAAGCCGTTCTGACCAGCCCCGATCTTCAGGCGCGCATGGCCGCCTTTGGCTACGATCACAGCCGCATGGTCCAGGGCCAAACCCTCCGCCGCACTGCACACACCCTCTACCAGCAGGCCCGCGCCCACGAAGGCGCGCAGCGCGCCGCCGCCGCCACCCGCAACGCCAATCGCGAGCAGGCACACGCCTTCTACATGCGCCACGTCGTCAC
>LJCR01002726.1 GCA_001399705.1 Kouleothrix aurantiaca | reverse complement strand
GCTCGTGGTTCGGCAGCCCGATGGAGAACGGCTTCGGCATGGTCAAGCTCGTGGTCGATCGCGGCATCAGCGAGGTCGCCAAGAAGCAGCGCCCGGGCGGCTGGCAGCAGGTTGTGCTGCGCGGCGAGAATGTCGAGTGGCTGCCCGGCTACGCGGTCGCAGCCTGGGAGATGGTGCTGACCTGGAAGCCAGTGAGCGGCGATGCCTGGTCGCTGCTACTTGATATGCTGCGGAACGGCAAGTTCGATGTGGTGCCTATCGACCTCATGCCAATGCTCTTTTTCCTGGGCCAGGCCGCGCGCAGCAGCGATCTGGTCAACGCCAACACCTGGGCTGAAGCGGTGCCAATGTACGAGGTCGGCCTGCTGCCGCTCATCCCAGCGCTGGTTCAGGAGTGGGCCGAGCAGGATAGTGAGCGCCGCCACCACCCGGCGCTCTCGCATATGGTGCTGAACGAGGATCTGCAGCGCAAATCCAATTTCCTGCGCGTGCTGTTGCACAGCATCCGCTTCGATATGAGCGACCTGCACGCGTGCGAGATCGAGGTTATGGATGCGGTGATCCTGCGGCTGCTCGAGCGCCTGGCCCGCTCCATTTGGGAGGTGGATATGCGCGGGCTTATCGGGGCGCTGCTCGCGGCCGAAAACCCCGATATGCCGGCGCTCGTCGGCGTGAGTGTCATCGACGCGCTGATCTGCGCCTCGACCTGGCTGCTCGACCCACCAAATCCCCTATTTCAGCAGAGTGTGCCGATCGCGCTCGTGCCAATCCTGTGGTATCAGCACCAGCTTATCCGGCGCGACATCCCCGCCGACCTCGGCCGCGACGATCTGCGCTTCCTGACGCACGACCTCACCGAAAACTACCAGATCGCCGG
>LJCR01002723.1 GCA_001399705.1 Kouleothrix aurantiaca | reverse complement strand
ACGTTTATCAACTCCGACGGGCGGCGCAACATGCCCAGTAGCGAGATCTACACTGGCCCGGTGGAAGATTCGGTCAGTGGCTGGGTGAAGTTCAGCTACCCGGCCATTCGCGGCGGCTACTCGGTCGAGGGTGTCGAGTTCGAGTTCAGGGATGGCAAAGTCGTGCAGGCGCGCGCCAGCAAGAACGAGGAATATTTGCTGAGCCAGCTCGACAGCGACGCGGGCGCACGCTACCTGGGCGAGTTCGCGGTTGGCACGAACTATGGAATCCAGCGCTTCACCCGCAGCATCCTTTACGATGAGAAGATCGGCGGGACGCTGCACATGGCTGTGGGCGCGGGCTACCCCGAAACCGGCAGCACCAACCAGTCCAGCGTCCACTGGGATTTTATCTGCGACATGCGCCGCGACAGCGCGATCTGGATCGACGGCGAGCTGTTCTATAAGGACGGGCAGTTTCAGGTCTAGTGCGCTTTCAGCGCAGGGGTTAGGGAATGGCGGATAGGGTTTGGTGAGTACAATCCAGCAACTCTTGCTGATTGCCCTATCTCTTTCTCCGTAATGCACGAGGAACACAACCGCCTGCTGCCAAATGCGCTATCAAATAGGAACTGTATGCCAACTGTCGAAATCACGCGCCAGGGCATTCTGCTCGATGGCAAGCCCTTCGCGCTGCTGGGCGGCCAACTCCACTATTTCCGCTACCCCGAGTCCGAGTGGCGCGACCTGCTGCTCAACGCGCAGGCCGGTGGCCTCAACACCATCGACACCGTCATCCCCTGGAACCTGCACGAGCCACAGCCCGGCCAGTTCGACTTTGCCGGAATTGCCGATCTGCCGCGCTACATCGACCTGTGCGCCGAGCTGGGGTTGCTTG
>LJCR01002722.1 GCA_001399705.1 Kouleothrix aurantiaca | reverse complement strand
GCATGGTTGGCAGCACCGCGCCAAGGCGCTCCTGCACCACCTGGCGGGCGCGCAGCTCGTTGGTGCCGGGCTTGAACAGCAGCTCGATCGACGACAGGTCGGGGATCGACTTGGAGCGCATGATGTCCAGCCCTTCCAGCCCGTTGAACGCCTGCTCAAGCGGCACGGTGATCAGCGACTCGACCTCTTCGGCCGACATGCCCAGGCTGGGGGTTTGGATCTCGACGCGCGGCGGCGCAAACTCGGGAAACACATCAAGCGGCGTGCGCGGCAATTGGATCAGGCCAAAGACCATCAGCGCCGCTGCCGTCACAAGCACAAGGTACCGTAGCTTCAGGCTTGTTCCAACCATCCAGCGTATCATAACTGAAGCCCTCCTCGCGCGCTATTCTTCCTCGAACTCCGACTCCGCACCGTACAGCTCGGCCACGCCAACAGTCACAACCGAGCTGCCCGCGGGGAGTGTGTCGGCAAGAAACGCGGTATCGCCCTGAATATCGTTGACGGTGATTCCGTGCCGCACAAAGGTGTTTGGCTCGGTGTTGAGGTAGACCCACGTCGCGCCCTCGGTGTCGTAGATGACCGAGGCGTAGGGCACGGTGGTGTGCTTGACGCCCGCGAGGTCGGCTTCGCTCACCGCCGCCGTTTGAATATCGAGCCGCTTGGCCGCGTCTTCGGTCAGCGTTTCCTTGGTGGGTTCGCTGGCGCCCGTGAGCGACTCAACCGTTACGGGCTTTGCTTCGTCGGTGGCGGCTTCGGGGGCCGCGCCGCACGCCGACATCAGCAGGGCGGCGGCGAGCAGAGCCACGGCCATCAGGCCAGAATATGCTTTCATGGATACTCCTGCTTGCTCTTTCATTGGTTATCATGTCAGGAT
>LJCR01002725.1 GCA_001399705.1 Kouleothrix aurantiaca | reverse complement strand
GCGGCACTTGTTGTTGGCCCGCCCGATATGCCAGCCGAATATGCTGGCGCGCACTGCGTCGCGACACGTGGGCCGCGCTTCCCGCTTTACCCCGACGTGCGCATGAACGTGCTTTCGCCAGCAGCACTGCGCGCACTGCGTGCGTTCCGCCCCGACGTGGTGCATGTCGTCAATCCGGCCTTCCTTGGGCCGGCCGGCATTCTGTATGCGCGCGCCCGGCACCTGCCGCTGGTCGCTTCTTACCACACCGACGTACCTGGCTACGCGCGCGCCTACGGCTACCCCTGGGCCGAGCGCGGCCTGTGGGAGTTCTTTCGCGCGCTGCACAATCGCGCCGACCTCAACCTGGTGCCGTCGAGCGCGGTGCTGCGCCAGGTGCGCGCGCACGGCTTTCGGCGCGTGCGCTGGTGGCGGCGCGGGGTCGATACGCGCCGGTTTCGCCCGCTGCCGCCCGACCCGGCCATGCGCGCGCGCCTCAGCGGGGATCATCCTGACGACTTTCTGATGCTGTACGTTGGGCGGGTCGCTAAGGAAAAGGGCCTGGATCAGCTGGCCGAGCCGCTGCGCCATTTGCCCGGTGCGCGGCTGGCGATTGTTGGTGGTGGCCCTGAGCTGCCGCAGATGCGCGAGCGTTTTCGCGACAGCGCGGCGGTGTTCACCGGCTTCCTCAGGGGCGACGAGCTGGTGCAGGCGTTTTCCTGCGCCGATGCGCTCCTGTTTCCATCCACCAACGAAACGTTTGGCCTGGTGGCGCTGGAGGCCATGGCCTGCGGCTTGCCTGTGATCGCTCCCATGCGCGGCGGCCTGGTCGATATTCTGCAAGACGAATACAACGCCCTGGTGTATGATCCAGGCGATATACGCAGCCTGCTGGCCC
>LJCR01002724.1 GCA_001399705.1 Kouleothrix aurantiaca | reverse complement strand
GTCACGCTGCGATGCTCGTCAATCATCTCGCGCAGCTCAAGCTCGAACTGCTGCCTGGCGGCGTCGGTTGGGGCTGCCTCGGTCTTCATGGCTGGCATGTCCTGCCACACCAGCAGGCCCAGCTTGTCGGCCCAGTAGTACCAGCGCTGCGGCTCGACCTTGATGTGCTTGCGAATCAGGTTGAAGCCCAGGTCTTTGTGCTGCTGAATATCCGAGCGCAGCGCTTCGTCGGTGGGCGCGGTGTGCAGCCCATCGGGCCAGAAGCCCTGGTCGAGCGTGCCAAGCTGGAACAGGAACGAGCCGTTCAGCAGCAGGCGCAGGTACTGGCCGACCTTGGCGACCTCAATCGAGCGCATGCCGAAGTAGCTCGTCACGCTGTCGTCGCCAAGGGTGACGCGCATGTTGTAGAGAAACGGGCTGTCGGGCGACCATGTTTTGGGGTTGGGCACAGGAATGCGAATTTCTTCGCCAACTTTGCCGCTGGCCCGCCCAACTTCCGTGTCGCCATCCAGCGCCACGGCTTCGACGCTCTGGCCATCCGCGCCGGCTCCCTGCACCACCAGGCGCAACGCCTGACCCGGAAGATCAGGTGTTATGTCGAGCCGGGCGATATGCGCGGCGGGCGTCGGCTCCAGCCAGACGGTCTGCCAGATGCCGGAGGACGCGGTGTAGAAAATGCCTTCCGGCTCCAGGCGCTGCTTGCCCACCGGCTGCCCGCCGTCGTCGGTCGGGTCGTACACGCCTACGATGAGTTCGTTTGCGCCGTCCTGAAGCTGCGCGGTAATGTCGAAGCTAAAGCCGTCGTAGCCGCCCTTGTGCGCGCCCAGTTGCTTGCCGTTCAGGTAGACAGTCGCTTCCCAGTCGACCGCCTCGAAGT
>LJCR01002721.1 GCA_001399705.1 Kouleothrix aurantiaca | reverse complement strand
GGTGCTGGGCTTTGGGGTGACGCTGGGGTGGCTGCGCTTCGTGCCGGTCAACACAAACTTTTATGTCGACCAGATTGACAACGTTTCGCTGGTGCGGCTGGTACGCGCCGTGCTGCCGGGGGTGGCGCCGCTGCTGGCCGGGCTAGCAATTCTGGCGCTGCTCATTCTGCCGCTCGTCCCACGCCTGCGCCAGGGCGACTGGCTGCGCCCGCTTGTGCCGGTGATGCTGCTGGGCTCGCCGCTGAGCTGGCGGCAATACATGGGCCTGGTCGCGCTCGATACGCTGGGGAAATTCGAGCAGCTTGCGCTGGCGCTGGCCGGCGCGCTGGCCCTGCTGATCGGCATGGGCGTGCTTCCTTCCGACAACATGGCACCCCTGGTGCAGGGGCCGCTGCTGCTGGTGCTGATCTGGCGCTGGTATCGCGCGGCGCGCCCGGTCGCAAAGTCTGCGGATGCATGAGTACCTGATCTCAATCCTTCGTGTCTTCGTGCCTTCGTGGTTGGTCAGTCTCACCAAGGTTACTTGCTGCGACAGTATGCGCTAGCCAGCCGCACAGGCCCGTGGTCAGCAGCAAGCCATAGAACGCGGGTGTGAGGAACAACAAGCCCCAGCCAGTGTGCAGATGGTTGTACAGCCACGGCTGCCAGTCCGTCCAGGCCGGCGGCCAGCACAGCAGCCCGGCGCAGGCGCACAGCCACAGCAGCACGCGCCGGTCGCCAGTTCGCTCGAACACGCGCAGCACGGCCAGCAGGGGCAACAGCAGTACCACAAACGTGTACGTCCCATTCGACGGCGAAACCAGCATCATCGCGCCAAGCCACGCACCAAATCGCAATGGCTCGGCCAGAGCATTTTCGCGGCCCAGGCTCGCCCACAC